>NZ_JAHOJD010000006.1:0-203239 GCF_019129655.1 Bifidobacterium sp. MSK.17.10
TCGGCTCTGCCTTGGCCAACATCCTGTGGGTGGTGCTGGTCGGCTGGTGGATGGCACTCGGCTATCTGGGTGCAGGCGTGCTCAACTGCATCACCATCATCGGCATTCCGTTCGGCATCCAGTCGTTCAAAATGGCCAAGCTTGCGCTCTGGCCGTTCGGCGCACAGATCTACAGTTTGTGAATTACTCGAAATCACATACCTACAAAACCAAAGATTGTTGCTGTACCAACGTCTAGTCGTTGGTACAGCAATTACGGCAACATCTCCCCTTACAGGAAGAAGTCGTCAATCTCTGCTTCATTGTGCAATATCTCGGTTTCAGAGACACCAATGAATCTTGCCAAATCAACAGATGCGGCGAAACGTAGCTGTATATTTAAATCAAGATTGAATGCATAAGTCTGCAGCTCCCCTAGTTTCCGGTATTTATCGAGAAGAGTTTCCAATATTTGCGCGTATTGCACGTCGAGATTCGCGACGAACAAGTCCGCTTTGCGCTGATATTCAGCGATGATTGCCCGCTCTCTTGCACTCAATATGTTCTTGCCAAGACCAAGCACATTCGAAGCGACAATTGACCCGATAAGCGCGCCCACAACGGGAACAGGAATAAGCGTCTGACCAATCGCCGCTCCTACCGCCGCGCCGGTAGCATCAAGGGCATTGATAGTTACCAAGCTCAAGAAACCGTCATCATCAATCTCTCCGGAACGGAATTTCATGACAGCATCTATGAGTCCAAAAGTTCCGGACGCTATCGCCCCTGCGCTCGGAGCCGAAAGATGACAGACATTGGTCAATCCATAAATTGCATAGCCCGAAAACCCGCCTTTGAAGGCACCCTCTGCTGTCTTGACGCCTCCTTCCTTCCAATCCTCAGCGGTAAACTGCCATATTTCCTTGCCTTCTTCGTGCTTTTGATACACGAAAATGCCGAAGTTCAATCCACCTTGGATAGCAGCACCCACCCCGGCAGCTTTGTTAGCCTCGCCTAGATTCGGCTGAGCTTTGTGATATGCAGCAGCCTTATCCGTATTGGCCTTATTGGAGATTTCGCTCTTTTGCTCGGATGTCTGCCGTTTAATATTGTCGGTTTCTTCAGTAAAAGTCCGGTCAATCGCTTCTCTTTGGACCTGATCATATTTCAATACCGATGATTGCATCCATTTGTCCCAGGACAGTCCCCGGATGTTACTTTCCTCTTCGATAATCTGCTTAATTTTCTGCACTTGGTTACTGGTTAGCGGTTGTCCGTTGAGAAAGACTTCTTTATCGCCATGCATGACCGCACGAAAAACGTCCATGTGGTCCTTTGAAAACATCATATCCATAGAACGGTATTCCGCAGATGTCTTCAGCTCGTTCATTAGGTTCGCATAGAACTTTACCTGCACTGGCTTGCCGTTAATCAACAAATCAGCAGGACCATTATTATTAAGCGTAATTGTTGATTTTTCCAACCCTTCAAATGCTCGTCTGGCGTTAGCGATTCCCGTCTGCGCGAATTCAGCGATAAATCCATGCATACCATTTTCACCACCACGCCCACTGTTGACAATGTTCATGACATTTTGATTCGCTAAATCAAGGTTCCTTAGCGCATTAGCTTGTCGCTCGGCGAGATCTTTCAGCTGACCTGTTTCATTATTAAGAATCTGTCTCAATGTGTCCATCAGAGTAGACACACGTAGCTGATTCAAATAATCAATATACGCGGCAATGCCCTGAGCAACATTGTTATCGATGGCGTGCTTGTCAGCAGTATTCTTGTCAGTCATCGAGTTCCAGTTCCTTGTTAATCATTTGCGCTAAGGTGAGCGTCATATTGACCAGTAATCCCGCCTGCATTTTCTCTTCGTGGGAGAACTGGCTGTAATCGGCGCCTGTCACCGCAGCATTCGCACGCTGTACACCATCTATCTGAGTTTGCGTTGCCTCAGTCAATGCCGCGACTTCGGCATTCTTCACATTGAATTTGCGAATTAATACTTCCACATTCTGGCGCTCAAGCAAAAGCTTGTCAGCAGTTTCTTTGTTTTTATGATTATATAAAACTTGATATAGAAAATCCGATTATCCGCATAAATACAGCATTTAAGGGCTGTTCATCACTTGAAAAAATAAGTGTTTTACCACGAATTTACCATAATTGAATATGAGTCTTGATATGACGAAATATAAAGGGAGATTGCACGTATAATAAAACCGCGTATCTCCCTTTAACAAACTATCTAAAGTTTTCTACATTTATAACTCTGGAAAAACAATCGCACAAATTCATGTTGTGAGTGACCATGATTATAGTAATGCCCTTTTCATTTAATTCTTTCAAAAGTTTCATCACTATCAATTCGTTCTCTTTATCAAGTCCAGAAGTTGGTTCATCAGCTAATATAATCTGACTTCCTTGCAAAATCAATTTAATAATTGCAATTCGCTGTTGCTCTCCACCGCTTAACTGATATACTTTTTTGTTAAGCATGTCACTTAGCTCAAATTGCTTTAAATACTTATTGATTAGTTTCAGTTTTTCTTCTTTTTTTACTTTTTTATATTCAAGAGCTAATTTTAAATTCCACAACACGCTTTCATCTTCTATTAGTCCATAATTTTGAAATAGATAGCCTATTGTATATCTTCTCAAAATCATAGCATTTTTACCGTTCATGGACAAATTTTTATGACTATCAATAGTGATTGTTCCCTCGGATATATCAGTAATCAATCCTATTATATTTAAAAGTGTCGTTTTACCTGCCCCGCTTTTCCCTACAAGCCCCACAAATTCGCCTTTTTCTATTTCTAAAGATAAATTTTCAAATAGAACCTGATTTTTCCCATATTCTTTTTTGACGTTCTTTAATGTAATCAATGACATACTTATGCCCCCTTTTCAATCTCATATAAAGCGTTTGAGATATAAATTCTATAAAGCAATTCGCAGAATATGTAGTCAATAAGTATAATCGCAAAAAGGCAAGCAAAATAATAATTTATAGCAGTTAATACGCCTGATATAATTATTTCGATTCCCCAAAAAATATACCGATTTTTCAGTGTCCTAAAATGAGAGAATCCTAAAATCTCTTTTGCCGCATATCTCTTTCGATTTACAAAAATGTCCACATAATTTGAAATATACAAAATAAACAGTAAAGACACTATAAAGACAATCGTAAACATAGTGAGTGTTTTAAGAACGAATGTCACATTTTCAAGTTGCATTAAATAAGGTGTAAGTAATGTTCCAGCTGTAACTAATTGCTCTAAATCATATTCTGATAACAAAGAAGAAAAATCTTCTCTTGACTCCATTTGAAAAAATAAACACCTTGTATTTAAAGAATCCAAATAGTAAAGTCCTGCAAAATTGCCCGTATCAACAATGATAACAGGATTAGCCATATCCGAAAAACCATTTTCTGTATTGACTTTTATCGTAGAATCATCGTCTATATAAACAACATTAAATTTATCAATAGTTTTTTCTTCTCCCGGTATTCCATAAAATTGATTGTAATTCATCAATCGGAAATATTCTTGCTTAATATATTCGCTAATAGAATTTTCATCATTCTTATATTTATGTGGAACTAATACTGTTGGTTCACTAAATATATCTTCTCCCAATGGTTTTCCACTGAGCTGGATATTTGAAAATTCATTCAGATAATTTCTATTTGCAATAACAAGCTGTTGTTCATAATAGGGGCGTGATGTCTGCAAACCACCGTCTGTCCTAAAATCACATAGTAGTGAATGGTTATGATTATACATCTCTAATGTTTGTTCAGAATATTTTTCTAATATGTCTGTGTTTGCTAACGCATAATCATACTCCGATGAATTAAAACCATTAGCGGTATAATATCCGTCCAGATACTTATAATCTAAAACAGCTTGTTGGCTTTGTCTAAATGAGTTCCCCTGATTCAGCAATGAAATAATAGTGATAGCGATTATTACCGAAAAAATTATTTTTATAGCCTGAACTACAATATTTGTGCCGCTATTTAAAGTCTTATTTTTTATCATTGCCTCTAAAGAAACAAACTTAATTAAAATACTTGTAATTAAAACACAAAGTATATTTATAGCTAAAACACCAATAAAGAACAGTACACTTGTTGCTAAATAAGAAAAATCATATCTGTTTGTTAATGCGTAATATAAATTTAGCAAGAACAGTAATACTAAACATATTACAGCAAAATATTTTATTACACTGGTAATTTGCTCCTTTAAAATATGTATAGTAGAAAAGCCCATGCTTTTTTTAATACCTATTTTTTTCAAACTATAAGACGTATAAATACAGTATATGATTTGAAGTACAATAAATAAGATTACAAAATTCAGAAGATTCAATTCTAATACCATACTATACGGAATAGCGTCATTTTCAAAGTTATTTATTGCGACGGACAGTTGAGAAGCTATCTCTTTAATTGCGTTAGCTGGTAAATCTGTATAGAATACACCAACACTATCTAAAAAATCTTCCTTTTGCAATTCATGATATTGAAACAAAATAGAGGAAGATATAGGCTGTTTTTGTGTAAACTCATTTAATGGATAGCAATATAAATCATAAACAGATTTATCTGTGGAAGTGAGCGTATTGTTAATGAGTTCTAATTTATTTTGAGAATATTCTTCTGTAAATATTGTATAAAATTTGTCGAGAATTTCTGGCGATGTTTCTTCTAAAACATACCCTTTTAAATTCTCAGTAGCAATGTTATTCTTTTCATAAATGTTGTAAATAGAAGTATTAAAAATATATGCAAAGAGTATGACTTCAAGGAAAATAAAAATCTTTAAAAATTTTTTCATAACATACGCCCCTTTCTTTGAAGAAATGTATAAAATAGGGCGGGACAAATAGCCCCGCCCTAGGTGTTTGAACTATTTTACTTAATATGGATAATAATCATAATAAGATGTTTCGTTCGCCCACCAAACTCTCTTTGCATCTTTGTAAGCGTAGTTTGACTTGAATCCACTGGTATATGTATCTCCGCCGACCTTTACAGTTGCCTTTACCATGTAGTTGCGACTAATACCTGCTTTACGCCCAATTTCGGAATATACAATGGTGTCTGTTTGCCCTCCATTGTAGTACAAATCTCCACCCGCTACATCAATAGCCCACGCTGTAAGTGGAGCGCCGACAACCATAACTGCTGCTACAAGACCAACTACTTTCGTTCTCAACTTCTTTGCTCTCATTCGATAAACCTCCTTTCTCTTTTTTACTTTTTGATAGTTTTATGTCACGTACTGTTTTTACTAACCTCAACATAACATATATTTCATTAAATGTCAAGTTATTTTTGTTTCTATTTTATATATGACCTCTTTGTTGCTATCATATTTTGTGCATAATGCACAAAATCAAAGTGCCAATATTAGTGCTTTCCACGATTGTACTTTTACAATGAAAAGACGAAGTACCTGTGATAAATTCATTGCTCTAAAATTATTAGAGAAACTATACAATATAGCTATCCTTTTTTCTCTTGTCTGCCATAAACAGAAAAGAAAAAGCCCTGTCAAGAGCCTGCCACTTCTTTAGAAGTGGTGCTTGCACTCTTGATCTGGGCTTTTTGTTTGCTGTATCTTTTTGCAAGAGGAAAAAGGCTACTCGTCCCCGTTGTCAAAATGGCTGTCCTTTAAGACTTCCCGCAACAGCTCCATATCTTCTTTTGAGTTGGGATTTATCCTCTTTACAACCTGATAAGGTGTACCGTACTTGTGTCCGTCTGTGCTTTCCCCGAACATATCCATGCTGTATAAATCATCATAACGGTCTAATACTTTCTGAAATTTCAAGTGCTGGATAAATGTTTTGATAGGGTAAAGGTCGGACGCTTGTATGTCCTCTCCCTTGATATAGTCTGTGATGTATTTCCGCAACTGCTCCAACTCATACTCTAGCCATTCTTCTTCACTGTCAAAGAAGTTATCATAGTGTCCGTGTTTCAGTTCTGCATTTAGGCGTTCTTCCGTCCGTAAAAACTTGCATACCTCTTTTTCCGCCTGTTGGACAAACTTCCATTCTCCCGACAACAATTCATTCGGTGTTACTTCCAGTACGTCCATTATCTTTTCCAGCGTGTCAAAGGTGGGATAGTTTACCCCTCGTTCAATCTTAGAAAGGCTCTGCATATTGATACCGATGGCGTCCGCAAGCTCCTGCTGTTTCATTTTCCTGTGTTTTCTTATGGTCTGTATGTTCTCCCCTAAAAAATTTATTTTCTTTGTGTCATGCTCCATAACTTCTTATATCTTTTCCTTTCCCGGCTTTTTCGTTCCTTTATAAGCCTATCATACTTATTATAGCCGAAAAAGTCAAGAAAAAGTTCTTGACAAGTAATTCTAACGGCGTTATTATCATGGAGGATATAGTGATTAAGCACAATGAGGTCAATCACACGCTTGAGTAGGCATAGAAAAGAGTTATTTTCGCTTTGATAGCATGAATAGGCATGGACTATCCGACCGAAAACGGTGTTTCTTCCTGTGCCTGCCCCGTTTAGCCACGAGCCTCCCAAAGGCTCGTGAGCGTTAAGAACGGGGCTGGTGCAGGAAGAAAAGGAACGCCGTAGGCGTTCCGTACAGGGCGTATATGTAACACCGCCCTGCGCATACATGTCATAGTACCTAGAAACTGTGATAAATAAAGGACAAAACACGATTTTTACCCCGCAAAAAAACGGGGAGTACGAAAGGAGTAATGCACTATCGCAACACATGAAAATTTATCCGTCAAGATTGATTACATCAGCATTGTCTTTGATACGGCAACGGCAGAAGATGTGATACGGCACATTTTATGCTTGCCGACCGATATTTTTAATGTCTATCCTGCAACGGTCAAATTTAAGACGTATCAGGCGCGTTGGGAAATCGGAGATATTTATGTATCGGGCGACGCAAAAAAGACAGAGGACAACCCACAAGGGCTGGGCTGTTATCTCGTGATGACAGGCAGGGGGTGTGATGATATTTTCCGTATCCTCGATAACAACGGCTTGACCTTTGGGGATATGTTCGGACGCTGTGAAAGGAGATATGGGGCTGGAAACTACCATTTCACAAGGCTGGACGTTGCCATTGACGACAGGAACGAAACGCCGTTCTTTACCATAGAGCAGATAAAGAAGAAATGTGAAAAAGAGGAATTTATCGCCAACAGTGAGGGCTACCATTTTGACGAGAGCAAGTTTGATGATTTTGACACCGCAAAGACCGTCTATATCGGGGCTGGAAAATCGGGGCTTTCCTACCGCTTTTATGACAAGGACAAGGAAGTGTGCGGCAAATACAACAGGACGCTTGATGAAGTCGGGAGTTGGAAACGGACGGAAATGCAACTGCGTGATGAAAAGGCTCATGCCTTTGCTATGGCATTTCAGGCAAGACCGCTGGAGATTGGGGAACTGGCTTTCGGACTGCTGGCGGACAACCTGCGTTTTGTCGTAGCAAACAGGAATGAGAGCAACAAGAGCAGGTGGAAAACGTGCCGTTTCTGGCAACGCTTTTTAGGGGCTGTGGAACTTTTAAAACTCCATGTACCCACACCGCATAATTCCCTTGAAGAAACGCAACAGTGGCTTACAGAGGGTGGTGTCATATCCGCTGTCAAAGGCTTTTACTTCCTCGAATCCCATGACGCTTTAGGTGGGCTGGAACGTGTCGGGGATATGGTAGATAAGGCAAGGTACAGCACTTCCCTTTCCAGCAAGCTGACCGCCCATTTACAGCGGATAGACAGGACAGAATTGATACCCTACGTCCAGTATGACACAAAGAACAGGTAGGGGGGTGGCATGATGAACGAAAAGATTGATATTCCTGTATGGGAAAAATACACCCTTACCATTGAGGAAGCGTCAAGATACTTCACAATCGGACAGAACAAGCTACGCCGATTGGTAGAAGAAAACCGACACGGCGACTGGTATGTGATGAACGGCAACCGTATCTTGATTAAGAAAAAACAGTTTGAGAAATTTATGGATAAAACAGACGCAATCTAATGCAAAAGAGCCTTAAGCAATTATAAACGCTCGTTAAATGCGTCATTCCGCATTGCCATAGCGGACGACCTCGTGAGGAAGAACCCCTTTGATTTCAAGCTGAATGAGGTCATAGAGGACGACAGGACACCACGGCAGGCATTGACCGAGGAACAGGAAGAAAGGCTCTTGTCCTTTGCCAGCAGGGACAGGGTATATAAAAAGTATTATGACGCAATCGTAATACTGTTAAAGACAGGGCTTCGTATCTCGGAACTGTGCGGACTGACAAGGCAGGATATAGACTTTGAAAACGGCGTTATCCATGTAGACCACCAGCTATTATCCAGCAAGGAAACGGGCTATTATATCGAAACACCAAAGACAAAAAGCGGTGTGCGTGATGTTCCCATGAGTGAGGAAGTGAAACAGGCATTTGAGCGTGTCATGGCAAACAAGGCAAAGGCAGAGCCGACAGAGATAGACGGGTACAGTGGTTTCCTCTTTCTGAACGGGAAAGGCTTTCCTATGACGAATGCCTATTATACTTCTACTTTCGCTAATCTGAGAAAGAAATATAACAAGAGCCATGAGGACAGCTTACCAAAGATAACGCCCCATATCCTGCGTCATACGTTCTGTACCAGACTTGCGAACAGGAACATGAACCCTAAGAGTTTACAGTATATCATGGGACACGCAAACATCAGTATCACGCTGAACCTGTACGCCCATGCGTCCATAGAGAACGTCAAGGCAGAATTAAGAAGCATGATAGCTTAAAGTTTTACCACGATATTTACCACGATTGACCGTGAGAAAACGTGATGAAACGTAGCTGTTTGGAAGTATCAGCCGAAAAGAGAAATGCCCGTAAAGCTGATAAAATAAGGCTTTGCGGACATTTAAGAAGATATGAAAAGATAATCAAAAATTTATATTAAGTTTCGCATAAATACCAGAACCAATTGCCGCAGCGCCCGCCACGCCAGCGATGGTCCATCCAACCGGACCAGCCAAGCCCAGGAACGCGGTTCCGGCTGACATGCCACCGCCACCTGCAGCCAATGCACCGCCACCAAGCCAAGCCAGAGCAGCACTATTTGCTGCAGCTCCGGATAATGCAGAAATGGCAGTACCGGTCGAAGCTACACCGAAGGTGGTGGCCACACCCATTGCAGCCGTAGGTCCCATGGTTGCTACTGCGATTCCCAAAGCACTGAGGGTGGCTCCTGCTCCAGACCCTCCTTCAGCTGCTTTTGCTTGCTTTTCTGCCTCCTTAATCTCATCCTCTTTATTCTCGAACGTCGTTACTTCGGTATTGATCTTATGCAGTTCAACGGCAAATTCTTTTGGCGTATTAGCCAATTGATTGATATGTTGTTCAACATACTTGACATGCACAATAGCGATTTTTCTCAAGTCATACAGCGCTTGCGTACTTTTAGCTAAATCATCCGCTACGTTTTCATAGCGTTCTACGGCATTGTTGTAATCCTCAACAGCCTTAGCTCTTAGTTTGGAATTAAACAAATCGACCTTATCGGCACTATCCTTGACGTTTTTAGCGATTGAGACGGTACCCTTTGCCATGCTGTCAGCCGCTTTGCTTACTTCGCCACTTGCGACGGCCGCAGACTGTGCCACGCTCCCTGCAACAGCTGCCGTCATTTTGCCCGCATCGCCGGCAAGCTTACCCGCATCGTTGGCGATCTTACCTGCCCCTTTGGCAACATCTTTCGTGATTTTTCCCGCTGTGTCACCGATATTTCCGGCTATTTTACCGGCTTGTTTGGTGAAATCATTAAGACCTTTGCCCAAATTATCGAACATGTTGCCCATGGTTGTTGCTCCCCTTTTCACGCACCTGCCATGATGTCCGTCATCGACGGCAAGTGCTTCGTTGCACTTATAGGCCAAGTGTACTCATAATTACGTAGCTGCGGTACATGACCATACATGCACACTGCGTAGTTTGACGGATTCGCGAAGAAGCCCCCATGAATGACCAAAACGTAACTTGCTTACACACACCGTGATTTGACGGATTTGGACGTAAGACCTTATGGTGTGCACACCATGATTCAACGTATCGCATTCAGCAGCAACGGCGTGAACGAACACGCCAAGCGCCAGCAGACGAACCTGCCGGCGATGCTCGAATGCGCCTTCAAACAGGGTTTGCGTACTGCTCAGTTCCAACCAATAACCGGAAACAAGCGCAGCCTGCTCGCTGCCATACAAATCTGATCAGTACACCTCTCATTGGCGCATAGCTGAATCATTGCCGGTGATATCGAGCCGGCTCGTTCGCACCATGCCTCATAAACGCACCTGTACGAGCATGTGTTCTTGGCATCGCCGCAACTCAATGCACCGCAGCAAAACCCATTGCATACCATCACATATTCAGAAAGAACAACAGATCATGAAGTATTTCACTACTGACACGCATTTCGGGCATCCGCTGGTCAGCGTGCTGCGCGGATTCACCACGTTCGACCCTGGGCACACACAGTATGACGCTCTCCTCTCCTCGCAGGGACGCAAGGCCGCCGAGGATTGGGTGAAGGGCGTGGTGCTTGACGATTCCCGGCTCAATTTCCGCAAGGCCGCAGACACCGATGCGCACGATGAAGCAATCGTGGCCAATATCAATCGGATTGTCGGCGAGGACGACGAGCTGTGGATTTTGGGCGATATCGGATACCGAACATCGGTCCGGCATCTGAAGAGCTGCCTGCGTCAGCTGCGCTGCAGGCATCTGCACGCGGTTATCGGCAATCACGATGACTGGTGGCTGGACGATGCACCCGCGCGAGATCTGTTCGAATCGATTGAGCCGAACAGCACGGCGGAGCTGACCGGTCTCGGAATTGGCCGCCCGCAGGCGACGGAGACCGTCAATCTATCGCATTTCCCCTACCGTGAGGATCTTGCCTATGGCTGGCCGGATGATGCCGTACGTTTCCGCGATCAGGCATTGCCGTTCGACGGACATCGTCTGCTGTATGGTCACACGCACCAGCTGTCTCCGGAGGGCGCACGCCACGAAGCCCTCAACGTTGGACTGGACGCATGGAATCTGCAACCGGTAAGCGAAACACAGATTGCCGACTGGTTCCATGCACACGCGACCGATTCAACGCACGTATCACCGCTGGATATGCCCGACTCCCCCGGGCCGGCGCCCATTGACTCCGCCGCACAGCAGGAACCAGGCGGCTCGGTTTCGGCAGCCGAATCATAATACAAGCAATATTGGGGCGAGCAGAACCTTATGCCATCGCTGGCACCTGTCTCGCCCCACAGCACAACGAAAGGAGCTTGGCTATGGCAAAGCTCATTATTCTGCGAGGACTGCCCGCTTCGGGCAAGTCCACGTGGGCACGCTCATGGTGTGAGGACCCCGCCAACACGTGGCCGCATTGCGTGATTTCTCTCGATGACATTCGGCTCATGATCGCCGGCTCGGCACAGGTCCGAAACCGACTGCAATCCGAGCACGGCAAGCGATTCAATGACATGGTGGTTGCCATGGGACGGCACATGATTGCCGACGCATTGGATGCGGGGTGGGATGTGGTGGCGGATGCGCAACACGCTAATCCCCGGTATGCAGCCGAACTGGCGCTACTCGCTCAACGTCATGGCGCACTGTGGGAAACGAGGGATTTTGACGTTCCTCTAGACGAATTGTTGCGTCGCAATGCGGCGCGTGATACCGCTGACCGTGTTCCGGAAGATTACATTCGTTCGTCCTGGAAGCATTTTCACACCGCGATGTTCCGCCCGTTGGAACCGGGCGATCCGAATGGAAACCTGTTGGAGCGTATGCGCGCGGACCCTTACGTTCGGGTTATTCCGGTGCGCGGCGAAACAGACGTGTATGCGTGCAATTTCACTGCAGAGGCATTTCGTGAACATCGGTGGACGGATCGCACCATCAATGCGCGAGGGCTTTTTGTCGGCGGCAACGGTCAGGTGGTGCAACGCGGGTTCGAGAAGTTCTTTGCTGTGGACGAGACGGAGGAGACATCGTTCGCCCAAGTCGTCAATCACGCTCAAGAACATCCAGAGTCGTTGCCCGTGCGCGTTGAGCGCAAGGAGAACGGATTTCTCGGGCTCGTGGGCGCGGCGGGAACTCCTGGATTGTTCCGCTTCTGGTCGAAGTCGGGGCAAACGGATTATTCCGCGCTTATCGAGCGCCTGTTTCCTTCAGATTCAGCGGTACGTGCCGAATTGTGGCGTATGTTGCATGAGTGGAATGTCACGGCGGCGTTTGAAGTCATCGATCGCGAGTCCGACCGGCACATCGTTGGATACGAATCATCCGGGCTGCGCTTGCTGCATCTGATTCGTAATGCCGAATCGTTCTCCATCGATGCCGCTCACGAGGAAACGTTCACTCTTGCCGGCGGCTTCGTGCGGCCGGAAACGGTGGCGATCCGCCATTCGCCGGAAGAAGTCGCCCAGGCAATCGGCGAAGCCAAGGCAAGCCCGCGTGAAGGCGTGGTGCTATATTTTGCCGACGGTTGGATGGTGAAGGTGAAGTCAGACCGGTACAAGTTGGTCAAGGCGATGCGCCCTCTTATGCAACGCGTGCTGCTGCGTGGTCGTTCCTTCAACAAGTCCGGCGACATTGCCGATTTGGCTCGCCGTATCATCGATTACGCACACGAACACCACATCGACCTGGCCTACGAGCGGCAGGCATTCGGCGAGCGCGATATCGATATGACCAAGGTCAACGACATCGTGGACCACGTGCGGTAACTGCTGAGTTCTAGCGCAATATCTTCTGACCAACGTATGTATCACGAAAGCATGTGTCGTGAAAGCATGTATTGCGCTAGAACCAAATCATTCTCGTTGAGGCCGGATAATGAATCTCTATGCTTTGAACATGACGCACCATATGCCGGCATTTCCTTGCGCGAACAACTGTTCATTACGAACATTGTACTGATGCCGTTACAGAACAGAAGAGGGTGCTGTCCTACTTTGCTGACGACGTTGCATTGAAGCTCGACTCATGCCATGTGTTCTACACTCCGAACGTGGGGATCCGAGGCGTATCCAGCTACGAGCACAGCTTCGATTTCCTGTTCCAGCGTAGCGCCAACCATCCGACCCGGTTCTGCCAGGCACCGAACCGATTCGACAAGGACGCCGTGAAAGACATCATGTTCGGTTGGGATGACACGAAGAAGGATCCCAAGCGCAGGGATTCCCGGCTGATAGTCATCGGCGACGACCGGCAGACGCCGTTGCAGCGCGGCGCGCTCACCGCGTTCCGCAACTACGGTGTGACCGTTATCCCCTACTCCAAATTGGAAGAGCGGGCTCCCGTGGAACTCGCCGCGTAGCTTCCGAGCCATATAAGGACTCATCCCGACGACTCACCGCGAGCACCGGGATGAGTCCTTGGTTCTTGTGTTTCGCTATATGATCTTGTGTTTCGCTATATGATTGAGTCATGTCGGACGACAATGTCCGGCACGAAGAGAGACCCATCATGAAAAAGGCAATCGCACTGCTTGTTGCGGCGATGTTGCTTACCGGCCTGTCCGCTTGCGGGGGAAGCACTACGGCCGATGCGCCGGCCAAATCCGATGGCACGTCAAAGACCGAGACCAATAAGGAAGAACCCAAACCCCAGCCGGCCGATCTGACCGGCACATGGAAGCAGACCAATTCCAACGACCCGAGCTCATACATGGAAGCTACCATCAGCGGCGACACCATCGAGGTCAACTGGATCGGCACCGACACCAAGAGCCTCTACTGGAAGGGCACCTATCAGGCACCGGCCGCAGCCGGCGATTGGAAATGGACCAGCCAGGGCGACACCGAGACCATGGCCAGCGCGCTCCTCGCCTCGCAGGATGCCACCAAGGACTTCACCTACAGTGAGGCGGACGGCGTGAGCTGGGAGACCACCGCGCTCGGTACCACCATCACCGTCAAGACGGTCAAGCAATAAATCCCGTGTCGGGCGGATCAAGCCCTAAACACGAAACCGCCCCGGTCACTCTGCGAGCGCCGGGGCGATTCTGTTCCTGGATAAGGGTTATTTGATTCCGTTGGCCTTCATGTAGGCTTTCATGGTTTCGTAGCATTGTGCGGTTTGGAGTGCGTCGTCTGCCGCGCGATGGCTTTCCGTTTGTGCGATGCCGAATCGGCGGATGATGTCGACAAGGCGGTGTTTCGGCTCTTCTGGGTAGAGGGCGCGGTCCAGTGGCAGGGTGTCGATGGTTTTGTTGCCGATGTGTCTCATGCCGAGTCTGGTGGTGTTGGCGAGGAGGAAGGCGGCGTCGAATTCGTTGATGTTGTGGCCGATGAGGGTGTCGTTCCCTATGAATCTGATGAAGTCCGGGAGCACTTGGTCTACGGTCGGCTGGTTGCGCAGATCGGCGTCGGTGAGTCCATTGAGACGTGTGATCTCCTCGGGCAGCGGACGTTGTGGGTTGATGAGCTGGCTGTACCGTTTGACCGGTCGGCCGTTCCTGACGCGGATGGCCCCGATCTCCACGATCCTGTCATCGCTTGGCGAGAACCCGGTGGTCTCCAAGTCTATGGAGGTGTAGTTGTCCACCATGAGGTCTTTGGCCTTGACTGGCTTGGACTTCATCTTCGTGACGCTCTTCGGCTTCTTCTTGAATCGCGCCTCCGGGTCGACTTTCCTTGCCGCCATGGCGAATCCGACGGCGAGCGCCACGAGGGCGATGATGGTGACGATGGTGAGAGGCAGACCGCTGTCGCGGTTGTCGTCGAATGGTGCGTAGATGGCGCTTGCGGCGAACAGCGCCGCGAGGATCCAGTAGAGTGTGCGCTTCCTCATGATTGTTCTCCTTCCGCTTCATTGGCCGCGAGTCGTCGTGCCCGTTGTTCGAGGTTGTCGATTTCGGTTTGCAGGTCCGTTATTTTCCGTTTGCGTCGGTCGATGCGTTCCCTGATTTTTTCGACCGAGACCTGTTTCCTGCTGCCGTAGGGGTCTTTGGCGTCGAGTTCGTCGGCTTTGATGCGGGCTTTCTTGATGTAGCTTCTGGATAGCGTCTCGATTGCGGAGAGGGTGGAGTCGATCAGAATGTTCCTTGGCTCGCGGGCTCCGCCGGCGACGCCGAAGTATAGGGCGCGACGCTGGTTCATCCGGTCGAGGAACGACTGGACTTCATGGCATGAGTGAATCAGTGCGCGTGGGCTGTCCACGAATTCCAGATGGCAGAGCAGCACGCAGGCGTAGTTGTGGGCGACGAGCCGGTCAAGTGACTGTTGGAATGAGCGCGTTTTCGAGCCGGTCTTTCTTGGCTTGTCGCATAGGCGCATGGCGGCCTTGGTGATTTCGATATCGGAACGGCCGGTATCTTTCTTGTGCGGTGATGGGCGGCTCATGTCGGTGAGCAGGCAGTTGCCGTGCGATACGGCGTTTCGCATCTTTCTGACGATGAACAGGAGATGCTGATATGGGTGGTTCTCGTTGTGACGGTATCGCCAGTAGGTGTTGAACAGAGTCAGTTGGTCGTTGAATCCCAAGAGTTCCCAGAGGTTCCATAGGGCAAAATCGCCTTGCAGGCCGGTTTTCATGTCGTCGGTGTAGGGATTGTCGTGCATGGTGGGCAGGTTGCCGCTGAAGCACCTTCTGACGCAGATGTCGGCGATATCCGGGTTCTGATCCTTCATGATGAGCTGGTTAAACCTGACCTTGATGGAATGCTCAATGCTGGAGCACATTGACCATACCAGTCGACTGAGTGCGAAATCCACCAGCGAGAGTTCGACCAGATGACCGAAATCAAGGTTGTCGTAAACGTATCCTCCGGATTCGTCGATGGTTTTCCGGTAGTTGTTCTCGTAGGATTTGATCTTGAAGAAGTACGAGTTGTTCGAGAGGAACCTTCGGGCTTTCTCTTCGTCCATCAGGTCGAAGGTGACGCCATGCGAGACGAGGGTGTTTATCTGCTCATCCGGCGTCGCTCGTTGCTTCATCTTCACCTCTCAGAATAAAAAAACGGCGGCCGATGAATTCGACCGCCGTTCCGAGACGCCTCGGCGAACCAAGGCTTCTCTACGTTGTATGCCATACAATAGCCGCAATCTCCGGACTTTTCAATGATAATCAGCCGTGCGCCCAAGTCTTTCCGTTGGTTCTACGGCGTGTCGCTGGCATGCGGCGCGATGTGCCTCATCCTCGCCATCGGCGGACGGACCATCGCCGCCGGGGTCTTCGGAGCCGCCGCCGGGGTCTTCGGCTACCTCGCGGGAGGAGAACGATGACCGAACGTTTCCTGAGCCTCAAGGAGGTCGGCGAGCGCCTCGGCGTGAAGAATCCAGCCGCGAAGGGCTACAACCTGCCGGAGCCGGATGCGCTGATCGGCGCGACGCGCGGCTGGCTGCCGGAGACCATCGACCGGTGGAACGCGGCGCGTCCCGGCCGCGGGGTCGGTGGCGGCAGACCGCGCAAACATCCCGAGGAGTAAGCGAAAGCCCCCGGTCGCTCGTCTGCGAGCGCCGGGGCGATTCTGTTGGCTGGGTGGAGGTTATCTGATGCCGTTGGCTTCGTGCCGTTGGAAGGCTTTTTGCATGTCTTTGTCAGTAAAGGGTTCGCCGATTGTCATGGATGCCTTTTGCATGAATAGCGTGTATTTCATCCAGTGGATGCTTCTGCCCAGCTTTGCGATCATCATGACAAGTGCATATATGGAGATGGCTGTGGATAGTCCCGGGCGCGACGGCCAGAGGCAGAGGGATGCCAGCGGGAGCACCGCCGTGATGGCTGTCCATGCGATGATGCTGACCCAGTTTCTGGATAGTTCGTCGTGATATCGGTCACGCGCGATTTGCATGTAGCGTGATTCCGATTGGTAGGACATGGAACAGATGAATGTCACTGCCGCCATGACGAGACCAGAGAGGGTGGATAGCGCCACGAAGAGGTTCTGCGAGACGTTGTCGTCCGGTACCGGTCTCCCGGAGATTGCCCAGATGATGATTGGGATGGCGGGGGCGAGCATGTCGACGCTCGGATGTGCGGCTAATGCGTCGCCGAGCGTCGATTTTCTGCTCATGTCATGCTCCTCGCGATATTTCGTATAGGTAAGTTTGCTTTTCGGTGCAGACTTTTACGAGGTGGTCTATGAGGTTGGTGAATTGTCTTGGCTCGTTTTCGCCGATGATGATGTCCTCCTGTTCCACGACGGGATGACTGACGAGGTTGAGTTCGAGGAGTTTGCCTGCGAGGTCGGTGCCGCTGACCTGCATTTGCTTGTTCTGTTTTACGGCGAATGCGACCAGGTCGCTCACCGTGCCTTTGAGTTTGCGTCCCGCACTGGGGAAGAAGCCGTCTTTCGGTATGGAGACTTTGATTTCCACGTCGAGGTCGGTTCCGATCGCATCGGCCATTTCGCGATAGAATTCGCCTGTCTTGCCGCCCTCCTGCGCCGTCGAGTCCAGGTATCGTCTTGTTGTGAATCCGGCGGTGAATGACGACAGTTCTTTGAGCTCCCTTTCGAAACGTTCGATGCTGTCCACCGTTACCACGGGCTGTACGTCCCATTCGAATTCCCCTCCGGGAGACCAATAATGGTCAAGCGCTTTTTTCAGCGGTTCGGAGCTTTTGCCGGCGGAGCCGCTGATTCTTCCGATGAGCGCGTATTCGGGAAAGAACGCGAATGCCGACGATTTGGCCAGATCGCCCCTTTCCCCCGCCAGGTAATTATCCATGTAATCCGTTACACGTTCGTTCTCGCGGTCGATGTATTGCATGAAGGTTGGGTCGAATTGTTCGGATACGCTGAGAATGGGATATTCTTTCCCCAGGATGGCGTCATATCTGATGCCATCAATGGCTTTCTCCTGCCATTTCATGGAATCCAGATCGGCGAGTCGGCTTTCCCAGTCCACATCCTCCACAGGCCTGTATGATACGGCCTCGCGGGATCTTAAGCGGAGCCAGTAGAAAGCGACTGTGCGCTGTATCGTTTTGGGCATCATGCCTCCCAACCTCGTTGTTCTCTCGGCCGTCTCTTTGCGGCTCTATGGAGATTCTACAGGCGGATCCGTGGTTCCGTGTTTTTCTCTATCTCAAACTTGACGTTATGCGCATTATGCGTATAATAGAGGGTATGAGGTTCAAGGAGATCGAGAAGCGCCTGCTGGCCGACGGCTGGGTGCTCAAGTCGCAGCGCGGTAGCCACCGCCAATACGTGCATCCCGTGAAGCCTGGCAAGGTCACGCTGCCGAACCATACGGGCGATCTGGACCCACGAACCGTGAAGAGCATATGGAAACAGGCCGGAATCAACGAACGGAGGACGAAATGAAGCTGGTCTACCCGATCATCCTCTACCCGATGGAGGAGCATGAGGGCGGCTACACCGTCGAGGTGCCCGACCTGCCCGGCTGCGTCACCGAGGGGCATGATCTCGCCGACGCGCTGGATATGGCGCGTGACGCGGCGAGTGGCTGGATCCTCGACGAGATGGAGGACGGGCGCGCCGTGCCGCATGCCAGCAACATCACCGACGTGAAGCCCGACGAACCGGACGGCATCGTCAGCCTCATCTCGCTGGATATGGACGCCTATGCCGAGAAGTACGGCAGCAAGGCGGTGCGCAAGAACGTGACCATCCCCGCATGGCTCGACACATTCGGCGAGCGCAACAACATCAACTATTCGCAGGTGCTGCGCGAAGGGCTCGAAAGCCGCTACCGCGCCCTGCAGGATGCCTGACTGCCATACGCCGAAAGCCCCGGCGCTCACACTTGCGAGCGCCGGGGCTTTCGTTTGTTCGCCTTATGCGGTCTCCTCGATGATTTCGGCTTCGATGATTTCGGTGTCGTCGTGGAGGTCGGGGATGGCCTGGTCGAGCAGGGCGGCGAGTGATGCCGTGTCCCTGTGGGTGTAGTGGTTGGTCATCGTGATGCTGGTGTGGCCCATGATGGCGGTGCGTGCGTCGTCGGGCATGTTGGCGCGGGCTGTCATGCTGGCGGTCCAGTGGCGTGCGCTGTGGATGGCGACCGGCGGGAGGCTGGCGGCTTTCAAGGCCTTGTTCCAGTTGTAGCGTTCGGTGCTGCTGCGCACGGGGTTGCCTCGTGAGTTGGTGAATATGAGGTCGCGTGGCCTATGCCGAGTCGTTTGATGCGCGCCCACAATCGCTGCCACAGGCTCGTGGATATGGGTACGAACCGGTGGGCGGCGTGGGTTTTGGGTGTGGTGAGCCACAGGATGCCGTACAGGTGCTCGGCTTTGAGCCAGGCGGGTATCACGGCGTCCTCCGGTTTGCCGTATTGCTGGATCTGCTGCTGCACGTTGATGCCGGGCACGCCGTCGCGTTGCTCCAGCTCGTAGGGCATGAGCGCGTATCGTTCGCCTTCCCTCATGCCGGCGGCGAACGCGAGTTCGAACAGCAGCATCCAGGATTCGTCCACGTCCACGGTCAGGGCCGGGCCGCGGCGTTTCGCGCCGCGGTTGGGCACGGCCTCGATCAACTGTTTCGGCTGGTCGGGTGAGAGGATCCTGGTCTCGGTGGGCTCCACCCTTGGCGGCTTGACCCTGCGGCATGGATCCACGGGGATGAGCTCCTCGAGCTCCGCCTGGTCAAGCATCATCTTCAGGCTCACGAAGTGGTCCTTGAGCGTGGAGGGAGCGAGCCGCTTGGAGAGCACGCGCATGCACTTGCGGATATGGTCAGGTGTCAGGTCCGTGAGGCGGATACAGCCGATGACCTCCATGCACGCGTGGATCCTGCCGGCGCGTGTGCGGTATGTGGTGGGTTTGACGTTGAGCCGGTATTCCTCCAGCCAGCGCTCCGCGTAGTCCTTCAGGTACGGGCTCTTGGCTCCGGGCAACAGGCCGGTGCGCTCCATCTCGGCGACCTTCGCGCCGAACCGTTCGCGGGCATCGGCCTTGGTGCGGCCGCTCGCCGCTATGAACCGTCGTTTGCCGGTGGCGGGATCCCGGCCGATTTCGCGGCGGAACTCCCATCGTCCATCCGCGCGGTGGATGATGCCGCCCGCGCCCTTCGTGCGCCGCGAACGTCCGCCCGTCTTCCGTGTGGTCTTCGCCGTCATGGTGTTCTCCTTGTGTCCGAGAGCACTCAATGAGCGTCCACGCACATGGCGAGAACCGTTACGGCGAGCGCACTCCGGGGTTTTCCGGAATTACACTCTATTTACACTCTATCGCCGCGTAAAACGGCGGAATACGTGCGTAAAACGGCGGTTTTCCGCGAATCGAAAAACGGCGCGATTCCAACGTTCCGACACCCCGGAACCCTTGGAATCACGCCGTTTTCTAGGGTCTGAAGACCCTACTTGGAAACGTTGAACTTGAATTCGACGATGTCGCCGTCCTGCATGACGTAGTCGCGGCCTTCCTGACGGAGCTTGCCTTCCTCCTTGATCTTCGTCATGGAGCCTTCGGCGGCAACGAAATCGTCATAGGAGACGATATCGGCCTTGATGAAGCCCTTTTCGAAGTCGGTGTGGATCACGCCGGCGGCCTGCGGGGCGGTGTAGCCCTTGTGGATCTGCCATGCGCGCACTTCCTTCTCGCCTGCGGTGAGGAAGGTGGACAGACCGAGCGTGTCGTAGCCGACGCGTGCCAGCTGGTCGAGGCCGGATTCCTCAAGGCCGGCGTCGGCGAGCATTTCGCGCGCGTCGTCCTCGTCGAGTTCGGTCAGGTCGGCTTCGAATTGCGCGTTGAGGAAGATGGCCGGAGCCGGAGCCACGGAGGCGGCGAGCTTGGTCTTGAGATCCTGGTTCTGCAGTTCGGAATCGTCCACGTTGAACACGTAGATGAACGGCTTGGCGCTCATCAGGTGCAGGTCGTAGACGGAGTCCTTGTCGAAGCGGCCTTCGCGGGCGGCCTTGTCGATGGTCTCACCGGCTTCGAGGATCTCCTTGGCCTGCTTGACGGCGTCCATGTAGGCCGGCTCGATCTTCTTGCCGCGCAGATCCTTCTCCAGCTTCGGCAGCGCGTTCTCGATGGTCTGCAGGTCGGCGAGGATGAGCTCGGTGTTGATGGTGTCGATGTCGTCGGCCGGATCGACCTTGCCGTTGACGTGGACGATGTCGTCGTCTTCGAAGGCGCGTACGACCTCGCAGATCGCGTCGGCCTCGCGGATGTTGGCGAGGAACTTGTTGCCCAGGCCTTCGCCTTCGGAGGCGCCCTTGACGATGCCTGCGATGTCGACGAAGGTGACGGTGGCCGGCACGATCTTCTCCGTGTGCACGAGCTTGGCAAGCACCGGCAGACGGTCATCCGGCAATGGCACGATGCCGGTGTTCGGTTCGATGGTGGCGAACGGATAGTTTTCCGCCAGTACGTTGTTACGGGTCAATGCGTTGAACATGGTGGACTTGCCGACGTTCGGCAGTCCGACGATTCCGATAGTAAGAGACATGGTTCCTTAGTTTAGTATTAGGCTTCGATGGCGTCGACCGCTTTGATCACGGCACCACGGAACGCGCTTTCCTCCAACGATGCGACACCCTTGATGGTGGTGCCTCCTGGAGAGCAGACAGCGTCTTTCATGGCACCCGGATGCGTTTCGTTGGCCAGGTACAGTGCGCCGACGCCTTCCACCATCTTTGCGGCCAGACGGTAGGCGGTGGCGCGTTGCAGACCGTATTTCACGCCCGCGTCGCCGAGCGCCTCGATGTACATGTCGGTGAATGCGGGCGCGCAGCCGGCGATGCACATGCCGATGCCCATATGCGCGGAGTCGACGCGTTCGATGAGGCTGATCGATGAGAACAGCTTTTCGAACGTCTCGTTTTGCGCGTCGGTCAGCGTGTTGTCGGTTTCCGTGACGAGCACGCCTTTGCCGACGGCCATCGGCGTGTTCGGAATGGTGCACTGGATGTGCATCGCGCCGAAATCGGCGCCGAACAGTTCACGGTATTTGGCGAGATCCCAGCCTGCCGCAATGGATACGACGAATGTGCTTTCGTTGGCGAGCGCGCCGGCGATTGGTTTGATGACGCTTTCGATCTGGTACGGTTTGATGGCGATGATGACAACGTCGGCCGCGTCTGCGACTTCGGCAGCGGTGCGCAGCGGTGTGGCACCAACCTTCGCCGTGGTTTTCTCCAGTTTGTCGTAATGCGCGGCGCACGCCACGATGTCAGTACCGTCGATTGCACCTGCCGCGACAAGTCCTTCGGCAATGGCCTGTGCCATGTTGCCGTATCCGATGAATCCGATGGTTGGGTTGGACATGGTTTCTCCTTGTTGTTCCCGGTTCCTATTTGATATCGATATATGGATGGATTGTCTGTGTCAGAACAGTTCTTCCAGATCTCCCCTGTTCAGTGCTTCGTTGAACAGGCGTTTGAAGACCACGGAACCATGCACGCCGTCATGTTCGAACTCATTGGTGGTCCAATAATGTGAACGACCGACGCGGGACAGCGTGTCGAGCTGCAATCCAGAATCTACGTACATGTCGTCGAAATAGACGGCAGCCTGCAGCGGAACCTCATTGCGCGCCAACTGGTCGGCATCGTAGATCGTGCCGAAATGCGTGTCTTCCATAAGCACGTCCATGGCCGGTTTGAACGGACGCAACGCACGTTCCTGCTCGAACATCCACGGGAACATGGCCTCGCCGGTGAAATTAAGCGGACGGATGTCACCCGCGAATTCCGGATGCTCGCCGCGCACGCGCTGGGCGGCCCAGCAAATCGGCGTTTCCAGCTCGCCGTTGGCGTAGATGAACTCCTGCAACGGCCAGTACAGCGGGCGAGACGAGGTCGCATCCATCACGGAAGACAGGAATTCGTCAGACAGTTCCGCCGAGGTCGAGGCCGAACCGTCGCCGTCGAGGAATGCCTGGTCAAGAATCCAATGCACGCGTTCGAAACTTGGCTTCATGCCGAAATCGGATCCCAAGCATTGGAAGCGTTCCACCGTGAGCGGATCGCCGTTCGGCAATGCGACCTTGCGCGACTGCAGAATGTCGGCGACGGCCGCGGCACGTTCGACATCGATCGGGTAACGCTCGTAGAACTGCTTCGTCTTTGCCGCCATGCGCGGGAACGTATGACGGTACACGTCGGTCGCATCGGCGGGAACATGAGGAATGCCGCCCGTGGTGAAACTGGCGATAACCCCTTGCGGGAACAGCGAAAGATACGTCAGCGTCAGGAATCCGCCATAGCTTTGACCAAGCGTGGCCCAACGTGCGCCCCCGAATTCGGTACGACGCAGATGCTCGAAATCACGAACGATCGAATCGGCGAGGAAGCGCTTCAAAAACGCGGCACCGGCCTTGCCGCCGCCATCCATGCCCTCAATCACATGCGTATCGACACGAGACGAACGCCCAGTACCACGTTGATCCGGCAACACCACACGGAAATGCTTGATGGCCTCCTCAATCCAACCATCGGAACTTGGACCGAGCGGACGCGGACCGGAACCACCGGGACCACCCTGCAGGAACACGAGCAGCGGAAGATCATCATGCACATGTTCGGGAGCGGTGACCACACGGTAGAACAGGCTGATCGATTCGCCATCGAACCCATGACCGGGCTCGTGGCCCGTCCAATCCAACGGCACCTTGATGGAACGATCCTCAATATGCAATCCGGGCACGTAGTATTCGCTCAGCAACGTCATGCATTCACCTTCCCTTTGGCGTCATCGGCATGTTCAATGCGGGTAGTGACTTTTTGATGGCTTCCATCTCACCCACATGCGGAGACAACCTTACCTCACAAAAGCGGCTTTATCCTGCCGCTATTTCATTCCTGCGCATGATGGCGTCACAGCATATCTGGCGCTAGGGTGGAACGTATGTCGAATTTCAAACAGCGTCTCTTGTCATGGATGCATGGCCATGTTTTCGCCGGCGATCTCATCATCACGCTTGTTATAGGTGTTCTGCTGTTCGGCGTGACCGGCGGCATCACCTATAATCCGGGATTGCTGTTTGACCTTAAGCCTTCCACGCGGATGGCATGGGAAGCGGCAATGCTTATCCCGCTGCTGATCCGTCGATGGCGGCCGCAGACCGGAGCGTTGCTCTGCGTGGCATTGACCTTGGCGCATCTCATATTCGGCCCTTGCCTGTTGGGCGCCGATATTCTGGCATTGTTCATGCTGTATTCGGTGATCGTCTACGGCAATCCCAAAAACACGAAAGCCTTCATTATTCTGGCGTTGATCATCGGTCTTCTGGCTTCGGCGCTGGTGGCATGGACCATGACCAATGGACCATTGCTCACCGGAGGCAAAGTGCATACATGGAGCAGCTGGAATGACCCAAATCCAAATGGCGTTATGGTCACGAAAGACACTCTCGGTTCCATCTACACAGGAACATCCATGTCGGAAGTCGCCGACATGATGGCGCAATACATGCTGGTACTGACGCCGATTTTCGAAGTATGCATTATTTCCACCGTCATTGTAGCGTTCTGGCAGCGTGCCCGTCTGGCAACCGTTTGCATGATGCGGGAACGCAATGAGGCAATCGCCGCGCGAGACCAGGATGAACGCGATATCGCCGCGTTGGCGGAACGCGCACGCATCGCACGTGACATGCACGATGTGGTGGCGCACACCCTGTCAATCATCATCGTGCAGTCTGATGGCGGTCGCTATGCAGGCACGCATGATCCCGCGGTGGCCAGAAACACCATGGAGACGATTCGACACGAATCGGAACGCGCACTGCATGACATGCAACGTCTTCTGGGAGTATTCGGGGGTTCACCGCACGCCGATTATAACGATATCGGCAATCTTGTGGAACAAGCGCAAAACGTCTCCCCCGACATTCGAATCCGACGGAATATCACCGGCACCGCCAGCCCAGAACAACTCGGCGAACAAGCCTCGATAGCTTCCTACCATGTAGTGCAGGAGGCGCTGACGAATATCCGCAAGTATGCGGGGCCGCATGTCGATGTGCATATTAAAGAGTCATGGAACAACGGTTTGCTCACTTTGACCATCACCGACAATGGTCATGGCGCGGCGGCCAATATCGACGGGCATACGCCAGGTTACGGCCTGCTGGGCATGAAAGAACGCATCGAATCGGCCGGAGGCTCGTTGCAGGCTGGCCCTCAACTCGGCGGAGGCTTCGAAGTCATGGCCACCCTGCCTTACGGCGGTAAAGAACAGGTGACAGAAGAAACCGGCGAACAGTATGCCTCGGAACAGTCCGAATCTTGCAACACAACTGCCATATCCAGCAAAGCGAGATTATCCGACGAAGCAATCGCACCTCACACAGCCGTTAACATATCGGCGCGAATCCCAGATCAGCCATCGGAGCGGACGCAGGAAACCAACCAACCGACCGGTCGCGATCATCGTTCGAATGCCCTGCAACATTTGCGCATCACCGCACCCAATTTGCATGATTTGCTCAAATCGTTGAAACTGAAATCCGTAGAATTTGCAAATACATCCAATTCGCGAGGGCCGAATTGGGTGGAACGTGTTTCCGCATGGACGCAGCACCATTATGTGCTCATGGATTCCGTTGGTGCCGTGGTATTGGTCATGCTGCTGAATCGCATGTCGGTTACGTTCTTTTTTGATAGTTCACCTCTTGCGCAGCTCTCTCATGCGATCGCTACCTGCTGCATATTGGCGCTGTCCCTTCGACGCAGGTTCCCCGAGACTTGCGCGCTTATTGTGTTCGTATTGTCGGTTGTGCAATTGGTGTTTTTGGGATCGATTGAGGTTGGACATATCGTAGCTTCGCTGTGTGCTCTGTATTCAGCCGTATTGTATGGACGCGAACACGCATGGCGTTGGACCGGTCCTGCCGCTGTCGCCTGTTCGGTGCTGATGGGCTTGAAAATCGCGGCCGATCAACACGGATACATTACCTTGTTCGGCGCCATCACCGCTTCCGTGGGCTTGACAAAACCGGTTTCAGCCGCGTCAAGCAGTACTGCGGCGTTTTTTACCGGCGTTATGTATACGGTTGCGGTGTTGATACTGTGCGCCGGCATTATGGCATGGGCGCGTTGGACTCGCTCCAGTGATTCAAACGCACTGGTGTTGCAGGCGCGAGAGGAGGCGCTGGTGGCCGAGCAGGAGAAGCAGCGTATTCTCGCGGCGAATATGGAACGCGACCGTATCAGTGCCAGCATTCAGGCTGAAGTCACCGCCACGTTGAACAGCGTGATTAGTCAAGCCGTCGATGGTATCCGCATGTTGGACGCTGCCGAAGCACAAGGCAAGGAGCCTACCGCCGACGAGATTTCCGCAGCGTTCAAAGCCATCGGAGAACAGGGGCGCGCCGCGCTTAAGCGTATGCGCGAACTGCTCGGAGTGCTTCGTGAGACTGGTTTCAGCGATGACGCTCATGCCGGTAGCGCGAACGAACTGCAGTTGCGGCCCGCAGCACCGCTGGAGGAGCAGCTGCAGCGCGCGTCTCGATAGCCGGTTCAAGTTTTTCAGGGAGATTTAAGGGTTTGTTTCGCGCTGTGAGCGGAACGATGCCGATAAGGTGGAGAGTATGAGTGAAGAACAGAAGATTCGTGTGGTCATTGCCGATGATCAGAAATTGGTGCGTGCCGGTTTCGCGATGGTGATCAGCTCGCAACCGGATATGGCGGTTGTCGGCCAGGCGCGCGATGGCGCGGAAGCGGTGGCTTTGGCGGAGACGCTGCATCCCGACGTGGTGCTGATGGACGTGCGTATGCCCGGTATGGACGGCATTGAGGCGGCACGTCGGATCAGCGCGTTGCAGCATCGTTTCGCACCCGATGGCAGCGCGCTTGACGATGCGCATACCCGTGTGATCATTCTGACGACGTTCGATTTGGACGAATACGTGATGGCCGCGATCAACGCCGGCGCGTCCGGCTTCCTGCTGAAGGACACGGAACCGGAGACGCTGCTCAATTCGATTCGCACCGTGTACCAAGGCAACGCGATCATCGCGCCATCCGCCACGAAACGGCTTATAGAGAAGATGATGGATGGCGATTTCGCAGGAACGGCCGCCGCAGCGCCCGTTTCCGCAACGTCCGCTTCCGCTTCGACGGCAACTATGTACACCGATCCGGAATTGGACGAACTGACCGACCGCGAGCGCGAGGTGCTCATCGAAATCGCGCATGGCCTGTCGAATCAGGAGATCGCGGACAAGCTGTTCATCAGCCTGCCTACCGTGAAAACGCATGTCGCGCATATCCTGTCGAAAATCAATGCGCGCGACCGCGTCCAAGCCGTCGTGTTCGCCTACGAAAACCATCTCGTATAAAATCTTCATAAAACGTATTCGGCAACAAAAATGCTCCTTCTTTCGAAGGAGCATTCCGTTTATCGCCTAAGCTTCAGCGAGCGCCTCAACAGGCCGAACCGTAAAGCGGGAAGCCTGGTAGGCTTCCCGTAGGTGAGGTGAGCGGCTTGCCGCGAAGGCCGCCTGTTGAGGTGCTAAGCTTCTGCGAGCGCCTCAACTGGCGGCACCCTGACCGCCCGACGGGCAGGTGCGATGCTGGCCAGCAACGCTGCCACAGCCGCCACGGCAAGCACAATGCCGTTGATTCCCCATTCGAATGGGAATGCCACGGTGCCGTACAGACTGAACACCACGTATGCGCCCAGCCAACCGAACAATGTGCCAAGCAGTATGCCGGCAAGGCCTGAGACTACGGAGATGAGCAGCGCTTCGATGGCGAGCGATGCCCTGAGCTGGCCGCGGGTCATGCCGATGGCGCGCAGGGTGGCCGATTCGCGGGTGCGTTCGATCACCGACAGGGACAGCGTGTTGGCCACGCCGACAAGTGCGATGAGCACGGCCACGGCGATCAATCCCACCAGAAGCATCATCATGGAGTCGATCATCTTCGCCCATACGATGCGTTCGGCGATCGGTCCGGTTACTGTCGCATCAGTGCTCTTTTCCAATGCGGCCTGCATGTCGTTGTAGATGCCGTCAACGGAAACTCCCGACTTGTCAGTATCCGCCTTGACCAGCAGCACATGGGTGGCGGCATCGAGGTCACCATTGGTGAAATGGCTTTCATCCACGAATCCGACAGCTCCATACTGTGCGGATACGCGACGGTAGTCGGCTTGGTTTGCTTGCAATGTCAGCGAACGCGTAGCGTCGCCGTCCTGGTTCCATTCGGTGGAGAAATCAGCCGTACCATTGGCGAACTGCAGTTCCTTGCCGGTTTGCGCATTGTATGTTGGCATGAGCACGCCATCACTGTCGATGGAGGCGTTACCCAAGTTGGCACGCATGACCTGCTTGACCTGATCGATATTCTTCACGCCGACCAGCAATGCGGACGTAGGCTGGATTCCATCCGCTTTCTCCAAGGTCACGGAAACCGCCGGCGCATACAACGTGTCGGACACGCCGTTGATGTCGGCTACATCCTTGACCATTTGCTGGCTGATGTCATCGCCCATGGCCACGATGTCGACGCTATAACGGGTGGCGAGCGCACCATTCATAGTCTCTTTGGCGCTGGCGGCACCGGTTGCGATGGTGGAAACCAGGGTGACGCCGATGAGCAGAGCGGCACCGGTTGCTGCGATGCGTCGCGGATTCTTCTGAATGTTGGCGTGCGCAACCGTTGCGGAAGGGCCTGTCAGCGAGGCCAACGCTCCAACTCCCTTCATGAGGGCCGGCATCCAAAACACCGCGGTGACCACCATTCCGAGGAACACCAGTGCGGCGCCGGCGATGGCTACGAGCAGAATCATCGTGAATTGATCGCTGCTCGCATTCTCGCCGCCATTGGTGGCTTGTACCTGCCAGATGGAAAATATCACCATGGCGATACCGACCACCACCATCAGAATACCGATTATGGCTCGCGTGAGGCTGGAACGACGGTTGTCGGTCAGTTCAATCGGGCGCAATGCCTCCAATGGCGTCACCGCAGTAGCGGAACGTGCAGATCCCAGGGATGCGAGCACCGTCACCACAATACCGAAGAGAATAGGTATGACGGCGGCCTGCCAAGAGAAATTGAATCGCATACCCTCTTGCATGATGTTGCTGACGCACATGCCCCACATGAGCAGACTTCCCAGCACCACGCCAAGCACGGATGCGACGAAGCCAAGCACTGCCGCTTCGAACAGCACGGAACCATACAGCTGGCCTTTTTTCGCGCCGATGGTGCGCAGCAAGGCGAGTGTGCGGCGGCGTTGCGCCACGAGTACTTGGAACGTGTTGGCGATCACCAGTGCCGCCACGAACATGGCAAGCACGCCGAAGCACATGAGGAATGTGGTGACGATGCTGGTTTGGTTGCCGGTTAAGGATTTGATGCTTTCGTCACTGACCTGCTGTCGCGACATCAGATCGAAATGCTTTGGCAGCAACGCTTTCACACTGTTGATGGTTTTTGCGGATACGCTATTTCCATCCAAGGCAAGGTCGAGGTATACCGTTGTTGTTCCGGTGGTGTCGAAATCGTCCGTTCCCTGCATTGCGGCAAGCAGATTGTCGGATCCTACGATCGCACCACCATAGTACGAGTAGGCGCCGTTCGGATCGGAGGTGAGTCCGACCACGCGCACGTTGTCCGCTTTGGCTTTGCCATCGGTGCCTACCGCATATTGGGAGGTCAGTCTTACAGTGTCGCCAATGCCGACGTTCAGCTGTTTCGCCATGTCTTCCGGCAGTGCGACTTCGTTGGAGTCCTTCGGCTGGTCCCCTTCCGTAATATTCACGGGAAGCATGTTCTTCTGTGCCGCGGTAGAGATGATCTCGCCGCTGATGGCGCTGTCCCCCCTGGAAACGCTGACGCCGGTTTCCACCGAGGCGCGGACACCGTCAACCCCTTCGATGCCGGCGATCTGGTCGAGATGGAAGTCGCCGACAGTGCTGGAGTACGCTTCGTTGAGTTCCTCATCGCTCAGGTCGGAGCTGTTGACGGTCACCGCATAGTTGGCGTTTCCGAACATGGCGGTCATCTGCCGTGTCAGGGAGTCGTTCATGGCATTGCCGAACAGGAAGGTGCTGGCGATGAACGCCGTGCCGATCATGATGGCGATGCCTGCGGGTATGAGCATGCGCTTGGTTTTTCGCATGAGTTTCAAAGTGATGGACCACATGGTTAATTCTGTTTCCTTCTTCGAATGCTTCTACAGTGCGTTTAGCGGGAATGTCTCGCGGAAGCCACATTCATTGTGGCGGCTTCGCGTTCCTTCATCAGCAGTTCACTCATCTGGTCTGCTGTCGGCTTGTTCACGTCCGCCACGATCTGGCCGTCGGCGAACACGAGCGCACGGTCGGCGTAAGACGCGGCGACCGCATCATGCGTGACCATGATGATGGTTTGGCCAAGTTCGTTGACGGAACGTTTCAGGAAGCTCAACACTTCGGCGCTTGATACAGAGTCAAGATTGCCGGTGGGCTCGTCTGCGAACACCAGTTTCGGTTTGGTGATCAATGCTCGCGCGATGGCCACACGCTGCTGTTGGCCTCCCGATAGTTCGTTCGGACGATGGTTAAGACGTTCCTTAAGGCCAAGCGTTTCCACCAGCAGACGCAACCACTGTCGGTCTGGTTTCGCCCCAGCCAAGGTCAAGGGCATGAGAATGTTCTGTTCGGCAGTAAACATCGGCAGCAGATTGAAGCTTTGGAAGATGAAACCGATCTGATGGCGGCGCAGCAGGGTGAGCTGGTCGTCGTTCATGCGGGTCAGATCCTTGCCGTCGAACATGACGTGTCCGCTAGTGGCCGAATCAAGTCCGGCCAGCGTGTGCATCAACGTGGATTTGCCAGAGCCGGAGGGGCCCATGATGACGGTGAATTTTCCTTGTTCGAAGGCGATATTGACGTCACGTAACGCATGCACCGCGTTGCTTCCGGAACCGTAGTCCTTGACAAGATCGATGGCTTCAATGGCAGTGTTATTGGCTTTGATGGCGTCCCTGATGTCCATGGAAGTTCCTTTCTTTGTGAAGTTACTTCCAACATACGGAACATTCGACGTCAACGGCATCATGCGTTGGTCTAAAATCCTGCTGAACCGCGACTCATCCTTGAGTATGAGATCAACGCGGGAACAGCGAAAACTGGATGATCAGAAACCATGTTCCAAGCATCGGGCAATCGTCAATCGCCTAGCAATACGCCTTCGTGCGGCGGCTCAAGCCAATACGACTCCTTCTCCACACTGACGGTGGACGCCCACCAGGTCTGTTCCACGCCTGGCAATGGGCGAATGGATTCGTCCACCACGCGCCATAGGTCCTCATCGTTGTCGGCGATGATTTCAATCAGGTAATCGGCACCGTTCAATCCGACACCACTCATCGCGTACGTCACTTCGTCGATGGCCAGAAGCTGTTCGGAGTCAAGCCGATATGGAGGTTTCACTCCAAGTCCGAGGAATGCCTGTCGGAATCCTCCCAAACGCATGGGGCTTACCGTGGCCATAATGCGCATCACGCCGGAATCTTCGAGTTTTTTGATGCGGCCGCGAATCGCCGTATGGGTCACGCCGAGACGCTCCCCCAACGACGCGTAGCTGGCCCTGCCGTCCTTCTGCAGTTCGTTGAATGTGTGCACGAACCGTGGATCCAGACGATGCGAGGGAATATCGGTGCCGACACTCGCCTCGCGTTTGGTCAGGAAGCCGGTTTCGCCATGCGCGGCGAGCAGACGGTTCACCACGCTGACATTGTGGTCATCAAGCACCAGTCGTCCGCATGAGAACACCTGCAGACGGGACAATCCCGGCAACGCGCGCAGACCATGTTTGAGGAAATGATCCATGCCTTCAGCCGAATACACCACAGCCTCAGCGATGATGTCGGCATCCCCCAGAGCGCAGACCACGTAGGTGACCTGTGGCATGGATTGGAGCATGGCAAGAGCCTCATCCCTGCTCCCGTCGAGACGAAGTCCCACCAGCACCTGGCTGTAATTGCCCAGACTCAATGGATTGCACACCGGGACGATGCTCATGATGCCGGATTCAGTAAGCCTGCGGTAGCTTTCCGTAGCCGCGTAGACGGAAATGCCGATTTTGTCGGCAAGCGCCTGCATGGTCATACGGCCGTCGCATTGCAGGGCCGAGACCACTTTCAGGTCGCGTGCTGTGATGGTGATGCGTTGTTCGTTCTGGAACATTGGCCTGCCTCAGAACTGCCACAGCATCAGCCAGATGCTGCCTGCCGTCGCGGCGACGGTGACCGCAAGGATGATCCAATCGGAGAGTCTCATCTTCAGCTGTATGCGGTAGGTGCGTCTCACGCCTTGGAGGTTGAGCCCGCGCGATTCCATAGCCCAGCCGACGCTTTGGCTCATTTTGTAGGCGCGGATCAGCACCGCGATGATGATGGGCAGATACGATTTGAACCGGTCCACCAAGCGTACGAATACGTTGCGTTTCTTGCCGGTGGCGTCTTTCTTGCCGTTCAAGTCGAGTCCGCGGGCCCGTTGCGCGGCCGATACGGATTGGAAGATGGAGAAGAACACCGGAATGTAGCGCAGCGCGGTGGCGAGCGTGAGTCCGGCCTTGTACGGCATGCCCAGGGAGGTGAGCCCTCGGATCAGCTTGGTCTGGCTGGTGGTGAACAACGTGAGGAAGCACGCGAATCCGAGCGCCGGAATGCGCAATCCCATCACCGCGGCCATGACGAGGTTCTCTCGCGTGAGTTTCAGCCATCCCCACTGCCACAGCACGTGCGTGCCGGATGGGTCGAAAATCGGCCAGAGCACCACGATGAACACGATGATCACGGCGAGGATCTTCCACACCCAGCCGATGCGTTTCAGCGGCACGCCGTCGGTGATGAGCATGAGATGTTCGATGATCAGAACGTCAAGTATGAACGCCCAGTTGCGCCATACCAGGCACAACACCAACATGACCACGGTGATGAGGAATTTCACACGGGGGTCGGCGCGATGCAGCCAGCCGTCGCCCGGTACATACAAATCGGCGTCCATCAGTGTCGTCCTTCCTCATGCTTGGTGACTTTCAGCAGCACATGCGTCGCCGAAACGGGCCCATTGGATTTACGCGGTTTGCGGATGGTCCGAGATTGCTTCTGCGCCGCTTCGGACCTGTCGATCGGCCCATACTGCACGACTTTTCCGTCCTCCAATTCCAGCACATGCGTGCAGTACCGGTATACCGCGCGCATGTCGTGGCTGATCATGACGATGGTGACGCCGCGCTGGTTGAGTTTCTCGATGGTGCCGAGGAAGCGTGCTGCGAGACGGTGGTCGAGACCGGCCGTAGGCTCGTCGAGCACGAGGATCGGCGTGCGCATTGCAAGCACGGATGACAGCGCCACCGCACGGCGTTCGCCGTAGCCGAGCGTGGCCGGCGAGACGTCTTCATAACGGTGCAGGTCGAACAGCGTCAGCATCTCGTCGACGCGTTTGAACACGGTGGCTCCGTCCAGTCCAAGCGCGGTAGGACCGAATGCGATTTCCTCCTTGGTGGTGGAGCAGAAGATCTGATGGTCGGGATTCTGGAAGACGAATCCGACGTGGGCCGCCATTTCGCCGACGCTGTGTTTGGAGGCGTCGAGCCCATCCACCGTCACCGTGCCCTGCGTGGGTCGGATCAGTCCGTTCAGATGTTTGGCGAGTGTGGTCTTACCGGAGCCGTTACGTCCGATGAGTCCGATGAATGAGCCACGTTCGATGTCGAACGTCACGTCGTCCAGAGCTTTCGATGCGTTGCCGCCGCGCTCATATTGGTAGGAGACATGGTCCAGACTGATGACCACGTCCTTGGACCGTTCCGGCTGATTCTTTTTGTCCTTCTTATGCTTTTTGCCCTGCTGTACGGCCTTGACCTGCGGCAGCGGATCGTCCGCGACCTGCACGCCGGAGGATTCCAGCAGTCCTTTTTCACGGACGAACAGGCTGGCGTCGCCGTTGCGCACCAATTCCCCATTGACCATGAACAACACTTGGTCGGCCCAATAGGCGATATGCTCCGTGTCCTGTTCCACCATGATCACCGTCATGGAACGGGTCTGCCGGATGCGTTCAAGCACATCGAAGACTTCCTGCTTGCCTTCCGGATCGAGCGCCGCAGTCGGTTCGTCAAGGATGAGCACGTCGGGTTCCGCCGCCAATGCCGCCGCGATGGCCACACGCTGCATCTGCCCACCCGACAGGCTGGTCGGCACGCGCTTGCGGTAGCCGGTCATGCCGACCAGATCGAGCATGACGTCGATCTGCTTGTCGATGATGTCCGGTGCGATGCCGCGGTTTTCCAAAGGAAAGGCGATCTCATCCTCAACGCTCGCACAGAACAGCTGCGCTTCGGGATCCTGCTGCACGTAGCCGATACGTTCGGACAACGCCGATACGGAATGACGGCTGGTGTTCATGCCGTTGACTTCCACCAGTCCGGTCATGGTGCCGTCCGCCAGATTCGGGATGATTCCGGCCAAAGCCATGCACAGGGTGGATTTGCCGGCGCCGGTCGGTCCGATGACGCCCACGAACGAGCCTGATTTGATATCGAAGCTGACATGCTTGAGGCTATCCACCGGCTTGCCGCCATCCACCAATGGCTCATACTGCCAACTCAAATCACGTACCGTGATCATGCGCTCTTCTCCATATCTTTCAGCACATCAGCCCATTGCACCGGCCGCGAACACAGCCACTACGGATACTATATGAACGAATATGTATAAATAAAGCCCGTGGAATCGCCGTTCATCGGTGAACCCACGGGCTTTATTTATGCAAGACAATAATGTATCACTCGCCGGCCTTGACGCTGAGGTTGCCGAGTCGCACCAGCGGCGGATAAGCCTTGCGCACCGCGGAGAACAGTGCGAAGCCAACGATCAGGCCGACAACCATCTGGAATGAGTTGCCGATGATTTCGCCTAGGGCCGGACCGAAGCCGGACAGGATGCCGCCGGCGATGAAGTAGCCGAACACCTTCCACACGCCGGCCACCAGAGAGCCGATGACGACGTTGGCCGGTTTGAATTCACGGACCAGCAGACCCACGAGCACCGCCTGCAGACCGTCGATGATGAAGGTGAAGATTGCCCACTGCGGGTATCCCGAGATGAGGTCGGACAACGCCGGTCCAAGACCGCCGATGATGCCGCCGACCCACGGGCCGAACGCATAGGAGCTGAAGAAAATCATCGTGTCGGACAGGTTGAGGTATCCACGGGTCGGGGTCGGAATCTTCACGAACATGGTCAGCACGGTGGTGACCGCGGTCATGATGGCGATCAACGGGATGGTGTTGACCTGAATAGCTTTCTTGATATCGTTCTTGACGTCCTGCGCCATAATACAGTCTTCTTCTCTCTTTTTTACCAAAATAGCAAAATCATCTTGCTTTTCCTACGATTTGTAAAGAAATCGCAAGGAATTTCTTTCGATGTATCAAATTGCGACATACCATATCGCAATAAGCGAAAATTTTATCCCATCCGCGTTACAAGCGCAGTGCAAAACGGGCGGCCCGCAACACCCCCCTTCTCATGGTGCAGCGGACCGCCCGACAGTTGTTTCAGACCAAAGTCACTTGGCCAGACCGGATTCGCGCAAGGCCTTGAAGCCGCTTTCGAGGTCCTCGATGATGTCGTCGATGTTCTCCAGTCCGATGGACAGGCGGATGGTGCCCTGGTGGATGCCCTGGTCCTCGAGCTCCTCCAGCGTCTCCTGGGAGTGCGTGGTGGAGGCCGGGTGGATCACGAGGCTCTTGGCGTCGGCCACATTGGCCAGCAGGCTGAACAGGTGCAGGTTGTCGATGAACACGCGTGCCGCGTCCTTGCCGCCCTTGATGTCGAAGGTGAAGATGGAACCGCCGCCGTTCGGGAAGTACTTCTTGTACAGGTCGTTGTCCTTGCGGCCTTCGATGGACGGGTGGGAGATGGACTCGACCTCCAGCACGGTCTTCAGGTAGTCGATGACCTTCAGCGCGTTCTGGACGTGGCGTTCGACGCGCAGGGACAGGGTTTCGGTGCCCTGCAGCAGCAGGAAGGCCGCGAACGGGGACAGGGTGGCGCCGGTGTCGCGCAGCAGGATGGCGCGCACACGGGTCACGAAGGCGGCGCCGCCGAGGGCCTCATAGAAGTTCAGGCCATGGTAGGACGGATCCGGCTCGGTCAGGGTCGGGAACTTGCCCGGCACTTCGGCCCAGTTGAACTTGCCGCCTTCCACGATCACGCCGCCGAGGGTGGTGCCGTGGCCGCCGATGAACTTGGTGGCGGATTCCACAACGACGTCGGCGCCGTGCTCCAGCGGGCGGAACAGGTACGGGGAGGCGAAGGTGTTGTCCACGATCACCGGCAGGTGGTGCTTGTGGGCGATGGCGGTGATGGCTTCGAAGTCCGGAAGGTCGGCGTTCGGGTTGCCGAAGGTCTCGAAGTAGACGAGCTTGGTGTTCTCCTGGATGGCGTCCTCGAACTCCTGCGGGTTCTCGGCGGAGACGAAGGTGGTGGTGATGCCGTCGCGCGGCAGGGTGTGGCGCAGCAGGTTGAAGGTGCCGCCGTACACGTTCTTGGCTGCGACGATGTGGTCGCCGGACTGGGTGATGTTGCGCACCGCGTATTCCACGGCGGCCGCGCCGGACGCGACGGCCAGGCCCGCGGTGCCGCCTTCGAGGGCCGCGATGCGGTCTTCGAACACGCCCTGGGTGGAGTTGGTCAGACGGCCGTAGATGTTGCCCGGGTCCGCCAGTCCGAAGCGGGCCTCGGCGTGGTCGAAGTTGTGGAAGACGTAGCTGGTGGTCTGGTAGATCGGCACCGCGCGGGAGTCGGTGGCCGGGTCGGCCTGCTCCTGGCCGACGTGCAGCTGCAGGGTTTCGAAACGATAGTTCTTGTTTGCCATGATGCGCTCTCCTTGGATAAGGGTTCGTTGTTCTCGTCTTGGTTGGCCACCCGCCCTGCCGTGTAGGGCGCTTGGCCAGGTGTTGGTAGCGACAATAAACCGGCCGGCGAGCGCAACGCAAGCCGAACGTTATCGCACTTGCCTATATCCCCTTATAAACCGTTGGAATCATTGGCTTTCCCCACTCCCCCAACCGTTGAAAAAACCATTCGGAACCATTCGACACGCCGAAGTCCCGCATGCCGGTGACCCACCGTGAGGAACGGATGCGCGTCAGGTCAGGGGAACGGCTAAAGTCATGGGCAGGCAAATCGCAAGAGAGGTTCCGATATGAGCGATGAGATTCTGTACGACCGTGATCCGCGGTATATTCCGCGCGTCGCCGCGGTGCATGACATGTGCGGTTATGGCAAGTGTTCGCTGACGGCGGCCATTCCGATTCTGTCGGCGGCCGGCTGCGACGTTTGTCCGGTGCCGACGGCGCTGTTTTCCGCGCACACGCGCTACGAGGTATTCACGTTCCACGATACGACCGAGATTCTGGACGGCTATCTGGACGCATGGCGTCAGGAGAACGTCGATTTGGATGGCGTCTATTCCGGTTTTCTTGGTTCCGCGGACCAGGTCGCAATCATCAAACGCCTATACGCGGAGTATCCGCATGCCTTGCGGTTGGTGGATCCGGTGATGGGCGACGGCGGAGAAATCTACGCCACGTACACTCCTGAGCTGTGTCGGGCGATGGGCACGCTGGTGGATGGCGCGGATGCGCTGATGCCGAATCTTACCGAGGCATCCATTTTGACGGGCCGTGACTATCCAGGCCAGGATATCGACGACGCGCAGGTGGATGAGATTCTTGGGGCGTTGCTTGCCGCCGGCGCGAAGAACGTGGTGCTTAAGGGCATCGATCGAGGGGATGGCATGATTCGCAACTATGTGGCGTCAGCTTCGACGGGCGTCGCCGGAAAACAGGAGCTGGCGCATGCCAAGCTGCCGTTCATGACCCACGGCACCGGCGACGCGTTCGCGTCGGCGCTGTGCGGCGCGGTGATGGCTGGCCGTCCTCTGGCCGAGGCCGCGAACATCGCCGGCGAGTTCGTCCGCCATGCGATGGAAAGCACCCAGTATCAGCCGAATCATGAGGAACGAGGCGTGAGCTTCGAACTCAATCTCGACGAATTGACCGCTTTGACCCGTCGTTGACGGTTCATCGGTCACTCTTTTCGCACAGAGGCCTTGGATCGTGTTGTGGATAGGTGTGGATAGCGTCGACTCATCCACCGACTATCCACGACACGCCCGAGATACGTAAGTTATCCACATTAGCCTATCGGCCTTGTCATGCGTGGCTTCTGTCTGTTGGACTAGGGCCATGAACCATTCATCATCACATGATGTTCCGGCCCCAACGCAGCCGCCGGAGCAGATTCTCGATTCCCTAGCGCGGCGTCTGCATGACGGCACGCTGCGTTCCCGACAGATCGGCGAGCTGGGAGAACAGTACGCCGCCGCATGGTTGGAAAGCCAAGGGTGGCGGACGCTCGACCGCAACTGGCATTGCCGATACGGCGAACTCGACGTCGTGTCGCGCAATCCGATGGGCCAGATCGTTTTCGTCGAGGTCAAAACCAGACGTACGATGCGCTACGGCACCCCTCAGGAGGCGGTGACCGCTTCCAAGCAAATCAATCTGCGCCATGCCGCCGTGCAATGGCTGACGGCGCCGGAGCACCGCATGCCGAACAGTGGCGTGCGTTTTGACGTCGTCACCGTCGTGGTGCAGGGAGACAGACCTTTGCTGCATCATATCGAGGGAGCGTTCTGATGGCCATCGGCAGCGCCCTTTCCGTAGGACTGATCGGTTTGAAAGCCTTCATCGTCCAGATTCAAGCGTTCGTATCCCCTGGACTTCCCTATTTCTCCATCATCGGCCTGCCCGACACCTCATTGTCCGAGGCGCGCGAACGGGTCAAGTCGGCATGCCAGGCAAGTGGTTTCAAATGGCCGGAAACCCGTGTCACGGTCAATCTCTCCCCAGCGTCCATGCCGAAGAAAGGCTCTTCGCATGATCTGGCCATCGCGGCCAGCGTGCTCAGCGCGGCCGGCGCAATCGCCCATGACTGTCTGGCCGGCACCATCGTGCTTGGCGAGGTGAATCTTGACGGCACCGTATTGCCCATCAACGGACTGCTGCCCATCATGCTGCATGCGCGGGAGCAGGGAATCGCAACAATCATCGTGCCTTACGCCAACCTTGATGAGGCCCGTCTCGTTCCGGATGTCAAGGCGATCGGCGTGAGGCATGTCGGAGAGCTCATCGAACTGATGGGAGGCGATGCGGACTACCGGATTCCCGAAGCCACGCATGCCGTGAACGCCGATGTCGGCGCCACGGGCATGTGCCCTCCGCCCGGCGACATGAGCGAAGTGATGGGCCAGCAAGCGGCCAAATGGGCGTTGGAGGTGGCTGCCGCCGGAGGCCATCATCTGATGATGACCGGTCCGCCCGGCACAGGCAAGACCATGCTCGCTTCGCGCATTCCCGGCATCATGAGTCCTTTGAACGAGACGGAACAGCTTGAAGTGGCCTCGATTCGTTCGTTATGCGGCACGCTTCCCGGATACGGAATCAGCGACGTTCCACCGTTCGAGGCGCCCCACCATACCGCGTCGACCGCCGCGCTGGTGGGTGGAGGCGCAGGATTGGCCCAGCCCGGAGCCATCACCCGCGCGCATCGCGGCATCCTGTTCATGGACGAGGCTCCGGAATTCTCGGCGCGTACGCTGCAGACGCTGCGCGAACCTTTGGAATCCGGATATGTCGCGATTTCCAGAGCGAAAGGCACCACATACTATCCGGCTCGCTTCCAACTGATTATGGCGGCGAATCCCTGCCCGTGCGGCTACGCGTACGGCAACGGCGAGCGCTGCACCTGCCGAGAAAAGGACCGCGTCAAGTATTTCAGCCGGCTTTCCGGACCGATCCTCGACCGTATCGACATCCAGATCGAGGTGCCTCCGGTGGAGCGGATAAGTCCGGGGAACGCTCCCTCCGGCGATTCGAGCCATGCCATACGTCTGCGTGTCATCGTTGCCCGGCAGATGGCGCAGGAACGGTTCCGCGAATTCGGCTGGTGCTGCAACGCGCAGGCTACCGGCACCTGGCTGAGAGCCAACACCTCCCCCAAGGCCATCGAATTGGTCAACCGCGCCTTGGCGAGCGAGCGGCTGAGCCTGCGTGGCGCCGACCGTGCCATGCGGCTTGCGTGGACATTATCCGATCTGGCGGGAAAGACTTCCCCAGGACCTGAGGAAATGATGCAGGGAATATCCATGAGAACGAGGCTGGCATGATGGTGACGATCGACGACGAGACCCTGGCCCGCGCGGTGCTCACCTTCTGCCTGGACAGCGCCGACGCGATGATGTACGCGCTGGTCAAAGGCACCGGCTCCGCGGCAAGCGCGCTACAGCTGATCGCTGACAGCGGCCCTGGCAATCACGAAAACGTGACGGCCGCGGCCTGCACGTCATTGGATGCGGCGTTCATCAACGGCGTCACTCGTTGGGGACGCACCATCAACGCCCGCGGAATGGCTTCGTTCCATGGCTCGCTGGTGTCATGGCAGCAACGTCTGGCATCGTTGCCCAGCAAGGATCCGGACGCATTGCGAGACTGGTTCACAGCAGACGGCACGCAGTGGATCATCGCCCCGCATCACCCCTGTTGGCCCAGCCAACTGAACGACCTTTCACTGCGCACCGACTGGGCCTCCCCGCTCTGCCTATGGGGCAAAGGCGATCCGAAGGCGCTGGTGTCATGCCCCGAGCCGGTGGGTATCGTCGGCTCACGGGGCGTAAGCGACTACGGTAGGCAAAGCGCCCACGAATTGGCCCTTCGGATGGCGCGTGCCGGACATCTGGTGGTATCCGGCGGCGCGCTGGGCACCGACGCCGCGGCGCATTGGGGCGCGGTCAAAGCCATGGACGAAATGAGCGCCGCTCTGGCGGGACGCACCGTCGCCGTATTCGCTGGCGGACTGAACCATATCGGTCCGAAAAGCAACCAGAACCTGTTCGAGCAGATCGAAAGCCATTCGGGCGCTTTGATTTCCGAACTGTGCCCCGGAACCGTGCCGGAGGCAAGACGGTTCCTGCTGCGCAACCGTCTGATCGCGGCATTGTCATCCACTCTGATCGTGGCGCAGGCACGTGCGCGTTCCGGCGCGCTCAACACCGCAGGCTGGGCGAACGAACTCAACCGCAATCTGTTCGCCGTGCCGGGAGACATCACCATGCCGCATAACACCGGCTGCAATCGCCTTATCCAAGACGGCAGAGCCACCATCATCTGCTCACTGGCGGAGATCGACGAACTATGCCATAGCGCGCATCGCCCGCAACATGTCGACCTGCCGGATGACACCGAACATCCGCAGGAATCGACAGACGAATCCGACGATGCCATACTCGCCGCCATTAAAACTTGCGCCGAAGCAAACGGCCACGTCTCCGCCGACGATCTGCTCGATCTAATGGACAAGACGCATCCGGGAGAATATCCCATCTCGCGAATCATGCGCGAACTGGGCTCCTTGGAGCTTGAAGGCCGCATCAGCATGCGGTCCGGATGGATCATCGCCGAGCAGCGATAGCAGGCCCGGCACCTCCACCTCAGCCGCGTCGAACGTGCGAGGTCACACCTTGTGCGAGAATCGGTGGTATGAGTCCGAAGCATGTTGAAGATATGTATGATGCAGTGATCGTCGGCGCAGGCGCGGCCGGCCTGTCCGCAGCGTTGGGAATGCTCCGTAGCGAGCGGATGCGCCAGATGCGGGCGGACGGCATCGAACCGAACGTCCTGGTGATATCCAAACTGCAGCCGCTGCGTTCGCACACCGGCTCCGCGGAAGGCGGCATTGCGGCCAGCCTTGGCAACGTGGAGAAAGACGATTGGCATTGGCATTACTATGACACAGTCAAAGGCGGCGACTGGCTTGTCGACCAGGATGCGGCGAAGCTGCTTGCCGAACAGGCTCCTGCCACTGTGATCGCGCTGGAGCATGCCGGCGTCGCGTTCTCGCGTACCGATGACGGCCATATCGCGCAGCGCCGTTTCGGAGGCCATACCAAGGATTTCGGCAAGGAACCGGTCCGCCGCGCCGCTTATGCGGCCGACCGCATCGGGCATCAGATTCTGTTCTCGCTATGGCAGCAGTGCGTGGCCGAGGGCGTTGAGTTCGCCGAGGAATGGTATGTGACCGATCTGGTGGTTTCCGAAGACCACGGCAAGGTCGAGGGCGTGGTGGCGTTCGACACGCACAAGGGCGAGACGCATGCCATCCACGCACGCAATGTGCTGATGGCCACTGGCGGTGCCGGCCGTCTGTTCCATACCACGTCGAATTCGTGGGATCTGACCGGTGACGGCATGGCGTTGACATTGTCCGCTGGCCTTCAGCTTGAGGATAGCGAGTTCGTGCAGTTCCATCCGACCGGTCTCGCCCATACCGGCATTCTGCTGTCTGAGGCGGCACGTGCGGAAGGCGGCGTGCTGCGCGACTCCGATGGCGAGGCGTTCATGGAACATTACGCGCCGGGGCATGCCGATCTTGCCGCGCGTGATGTGGTGAGCCGTTCCATCATGGCTGAAATCGACGCCGGACGAGGAATCGCCGATCCGAAAAATCCGGATGGGCCGAAGGATTGTGTCTGGCTGGATATGACCGGCATCGATGCGGATCATATGCATGAGGTGCTGCCGCAGGTGGTGGAGACCATCGAACAGTATGCCGATCTCGATCCGACCCGCGACTATGTGCCGGTCAAACCCACCGCGCATTACACCATGGGCGGCATCCCCATCACCACCGACGGCGAAGTCTACCGTTGGGTCGATGGCGAACGCGCCGTCGTGGACGGTCTGTTCGCCGCTGGCGAATGCTCCTGCGTGTCGGTGCATGGCGCGAATCGTCTGGGCGGCAACTCGCTGTTGGACGCCTGCCTCTTCGGCACCCGTTCGGGCAAGGCGATGGCTGAACGTGTCGTCGATAATCCAGTGAACGATCCGATGGCCGAGCCTGCCGACGAAGCATCTATCGACGCGGTGTCGCAGGCTGCCGACAAGCGTTCCGCGCAGGTCAAGGAACTGTTGACGCGGCCGTCCGATGACGACGATGCGTCGTCGGACAATCCGTACCAGCTGATGGCCGATTTGGGATCCGTCATGGAGCAGGCGGTCGCGGTGCGTTGCGACCGGAACAGCATCGAACAGGCGTTGGCTACGCTGGACGATACGCTCACGCCGCGTGCCGAGGCGCTGCATGCGCATTCCGACTCCCCCACTTTCAATCAGGAAATCACCGCCATCTGGGAGGTGCGCCATCTGTTGGAGCTCGGCAAGGCCGTGCTCGCCGCCTCCGATGCGCGTCACGAATCCCGTGGATCGTTGAAGCGTCTTGATTTCCCGGAGCGTGACGACGAGCATTTCCTGGCCCATTCCATGACGGATGTTTCCTGCCAGGTCTCCTGGCAGCCGGTGCACATCGTGGACATGCCGCCAAAGGCCCGTGAATACTGACACCCTGGGCACGGCGTATGGCAGACTGGTTGACGGTTTTTTATCGAAAGGCAGGTATATGAGCGGCATGGAGAACGGCATGGAAACGGTGACGTTGCGGGTGAACAGGTTCACGCCGTGTCCCGAACGCGGCCGTGAACGAGGCGGCTCGCCGTTCGCTAGGAAGAGCTCTCCCTTCGGCGATTCCGGATCCACGCGCAGGCGTCCGCGAGGCAAGCAGTGGGTGCAGGATTACGTGGTGCCGGCGCGTCCGGAGGACACCGTGCTTGACTGCCTGCTCAAAGTCAAGCGCACCATCGATCCGACGCTTGCCTTCCGTTATTCGTGCGGTCATGGCATGTGCGGTTCCGATGCCGTGTCCATCAACGGCACGCCTACGCTTCTGTGCACCGCCACGGTGAAGGCTTGGGCAAAGCAGCCGTCCGACGCACAGGTGGATGAGGACGGCTTCCGTCATACGGGCGAAGACGTTCAACCCGCGCAAACGCAGGATGCCGACGATTTGGGTGTCATCGAGCTCGCACCGCTGCCCGGTTTCCCCGTGCAGCGTGATCTGATCGCCGATATCAACCAGATGCTTGACCAAATCAGGAAACTCAAGCCGTATCTGCAGGCCAGTGGCGAACTCGCCACCACCGCGGACGGCAAGATCAACGCATTCGAATATCTGCAGAATCCCCAGCAGCTCGCCAAGTATGAGCTGCTGAGCAACTGCATAGCCTGCGGCACCTGTGAGGGAAGCTGTCCGGTATATGCAGGCGGCGAGGCGTTCATCGGCCCTGCGGCTCTTATCGCCGCCTCCCGTTTCATCAATGATTCACGCGACAGTCAGACGGATGCACGTATGGATGCCATCGATTCCGCCGATGGCATCGCCGCGTGTCAGTCGGTGCGCGCCTGCACGCGTGAATGCCCGCGTGGCATCGATGTCGGTGAGGAGATCTGGCAGCTGATCGCCCAAATCAAGGAGCGCTGAAATGGATAGGACGTCATATACCAATCTCGCGAAATCGTGGGAGTACGTCGAGGATCATGCGTTCTCACGCCAGTCTGCCGAACTCAATGCGATCAGGACCGCGGCCGAGGAAGCCGGCATTCCCCAAGGATCCGCGGCGCAGGCCGAATTGCTGCGCATGCTGGTGCGAATGTTGGACGCCTCGTCGGTGATCGCCATCGGCACCGGTTCCGTGGTGGAGACGATGCAGCTGATCAACGGTCTTGACAATGCAGGCCAGCTTACGGCCGTCGATTCGTCCACGCAGGGCATCGCGCTGATTCGCAAACTGTTCAATCGTCTGTCCGATGACACCGAAACCACATTGCGTGCCGTGAACGCGTCCGCAGGTGTGTTTCTGCCCCGTCTGAACGCCGAGAATTACGATTTAATCGTCGTGGCCGGCGATCCGGAGAATTATGCGGCGGCTTTCGCGCAGGCTCCACGCCTGCTGAAACCGCATGCCGCGATTGTCTTCACCGATGTACTTGCCTTTGATTCGGCCACATCGGCCGGCGGCGTGCTGAATCCCGCCAATCGTGATGCCAAATCCATCGCGATGCGCGAATTGCTGGAAACAGTGGAGTCGGATGAACGGTTCGTCACTGCGTTGACGCCGACCGGCACTGGTCTGCTGGTTGCCGTCAAGAAATAGACCAATCAGATTAATCAGCCGTGCCGCAATGGCACGATATGTTGAAAGGGCCACGCATGGGAATGCGTGGCCCTTTCAACATATGGAAATCCCTTTTACTGTTCCTGGTGGGTGCCGATTATCTGGCTGACCACCACGGTACCGTCTTCCAGCACCGTCTCAACTTCGTTCATGGCATCTTCGTCGCCGGTATGGTGCTTATGCTTCGTACCGTCCTCCAGTTCGAATCGTTTGGATTGATGGCTCAGCAGAATACCTGAGATCACGGCTGCGACCATGGACCCCACCAGGACGCCGAAACGGGCTTCAGCCGATAGTTCGGCATCCTGATATGCCAGCGACGCGATGAGAAACGACACCGTGAAACCAATGCCGCAGGCGCAGGCGGCGGGGAACATGTCGCGCACGCGCAGCCCTTTGGCCATCTTCAGACCGCCCACGTGCGTGGACAGCCATGCGGTGGTCATGATGCCCAGAGGTTTGCCGACCACGAGCGCCACCATCACGGCAACGACCACCGGCGAGACGAACAGCGCCAAGGTCAACGACTCGAAGTGCACACCAGTGGCGAACAGTGCGAAGATCGGCAACGCCAGCAGTGCGGAGAACGGCTGCAGCTTGTCGGCGTAACGTTCCGCACGCGGCGTCTTCTCACCGAAACGCTCATGGGCCGGCGTGAGCAGTCCCACGAGCACGCCGGCCAAAGTGGGGTGCACGCCGGCTTCGAACATCATGACCCATGCCAGCACGCCCACGATGGCCACGGCCAACCACGGTACCTTGCGCATGCGGACCAGAAAGTACCAGACGACCGCGCATACGGCTATGCCAAGGAACCAGTACCATGCGTTCACCGATGAGAAGAACACCGCGATCAGGATGATGGCCAGCAGGTCGTCCACTGTGGCCAATGTCATCAGAAAAGCGCGGATGGATCCCGGCAACGCTTTGGCGAACAGGGCCAATACGGCCAATGAGAACGCGATATCCGTGGCTGTGGGCACCGCCCAGCCATTGGACATCTGTGCGAAGGAGAACGACGTTCCTGAAGCGATGACGAGTTGCCCTGATCCTGCCGCCGCAAACAATGAGATCACGCCGATGAACAGTACCGGCGGAGCAAGCATACCGCCAACCGCGCACAGCATCGGCACGGCCGCGGCTTTGGGATTGGACAGTGATCCCGTGGTGAGTTCCTGCTTCAATTCCAGGCCTACGGTCAGGAAGAACACCGTCAGCAGGCCATCCTGCACCCAATGGCCCAATCCCATGTCGATATTGGTGTGTGGAATGGCTATACGGAAGTTCTCAAGCTGTTCGAACGCATGCGCGGTGAACGGCAGATTGGCGAGCAATAGGCCGGCAAGAGCGAAACCGAGCATAATCAGACCGGATATGCGGTCGGACGCGGCTATGCGTCGGATTGTTGCCCAGGTTCCCCTCTTCGATGTGGCCATCATGCTCCTTGTCTTGCGGTCCCCGTTCGACCGCAGTATCCGTAAACGTAGTATCAAGTGTATCGGAGGGTCTTGGCGTTCATCCCTGCCGCATATTGCGCTCCGCTGTGCGCGCAATCAATTGCAGGCTTCACAAAAATCCACGGAAAATAAAGAAAGCCTCCTCCGCATTCGCGAAGGAGGTTCATGTGCGCGAGACAGGATTCGAACCTGCGACCTGCTGATCCGTAGTCAGCTGCTCTAATCCGCTGGGCTACTCGCGCAACGTCATCTCATTTCTTTGCGCCACCTGATGACTGGTGGCTGGTGCGCGAGACAGGATTCGAACCTGCGACCTGCTGATCCGTAGTCAGCTGCTCTAATCCGCTGGGCTACTCGCGCAACGTTGTCTTGTTTTCGGCAACTCGAATAAGATACACCCAAATGAACTCCAGGCAAAATCTCGGCGTGTCGCAGGAGTTTTCGGCCTTACGCCTCACGTAGACGAGGAATTTTCTGCGTCGACACCTTGAATAGTTTCGGAGTGCCCGATCCGGTGACGGCGGCTTCGTCGACGACCACCTCTTCGACGCCTTCCATGCTGGGAAGACGGAACATGGTGTCCTCCAGCGTCTTCTCAATAATCGAACGCAATCCACGTGCGCCCGTACCCCGCCGAATCGACGTCGCCGCAATCTGCCGTATCGCCCCTTCGGTAAAGGTCAACGTCACCCCATCGACGGCGAATAGCTTCTGGTACTGCTTGACCAGCGCGTTTTCCGGTTCGACGAGGATTCGGGCCAAATCGTCTTCGGTAAGTTCCTCAAGCACGCTGACTACCGGCAGACGTCCGATGAACTCCGGCAATAATCCGAAATCAGCCAGATCATCGGCGGAGACCTGCGCAAGCAGCTCACGCTTGGGAACCTCATGGTCATGCCAGGCCGCACCGAAACCGCTTTCCCTGGCGCCCAACCGTTGCGCCACGATGTCGGCGAGTCCCACGAACGCGCCACCGCAGATGAACAGTATGTCGCGGGTGTCGATCTGCACGGTTTCCATTTCACGATGCTTGCGGGTCCCTTCCACCGGCACGGAGGCGACGGTGCCTTCAAGGATCTTGAGCAGCGCCTGCTGCACGCCCTCGCCGGACACGTCACGCGTGATGGAGGTGTTTTCGCCGCTTTTACGGGCGATCTTGTCGATTTCGTCGATATATACGATGCCCTGCTGCGCACGCGCCACATCCCCGTCAGCAGCCTGGATGAGGCGCTGCAGCACGGTTTCGACGTCATCGCCCACATATCCCGCCTCGGTGAGCGTGGTGGCGTCCGCTATGACGAACGGCACGTTCATCACATGGGCCAGCGTCTGCGCGAGATATGTTTTGCCCACGCCGGTCGGTCCGAGTAGCAGGATGTTCGATTTCGCCACTTGCACGCCCTCGAACGAATCGTCATGTCCATGCATCCGTTCCTTGCCGATTCGCGACGACTCGCGCATTTCCATGTTGACGCGCTTGTAATGGTTGTACACCGCCACTGAAAGTGTCTTTTTGGCGGACTCCTGGCCTATGACGTGATTGTCGAGGTAGGCGCTGATCTGTGCCGGCTTGGGCAGTTGCAGGATATTGAGCTGGGCGTCCTTGTCCCGTTCCTCGGAAATGATGTCCACGCACAATTCGATGCATTCGTCGCAGATGGCCGCGCCCGAACCGGTGACCAGTTTGCGCACCTGGCTCTCGGACTTGCCGCAGAACGTGCATCTCGGCACCGCATCGTTGTAGCTGACCACGCGTCCCATTCGCAACCTCTTCGTTTCACATATCTGCCGTTTAGAAAACACAATACCCCTGCCGCGACCCGGCAGGGGTATTGCATTTGTGAAGATATCATTCCACCGCAGGCTCAGCTGCGATGTTCCAGCACCTCGTCAACGATGCCGTATTCCTTGGCCTCCTGGGCCGTCAGGAACGTGTCCACTTCGATGTCCTTGCGGATCTTCTCGATGTCACGACCGGTATGCTTGGCCAGCGTGTTCTCCAGCCATTCACGCATACGCAGCATCTCCTTGGCCTGGATTTCAATCTCCGTGGCCTTGCCGAAGCCCTGGTCGATGGCCGGCTGGTGGATGAGCACGCGGGCGTTCGGCAGCATCAGACGTTTGCCTTTGGCGCCGGCGGCCAGCAGGATGGCCGCGGCCGAGGCGGCCTGGCCGAGGCATACGGTCTGCACGTCCGGCTTGATGTACTGCATGGTGTCGTAGATGGCGGTCATGGCCGTCATGGAACCGCCCGGCGAATTGATGTACATCATCACGTCACGGTTCGGATCCTGGCTTTCCAAAACCAGCAGCTGGGCCATGATGTCATCGGCGGAGGTGTCGTCCACCTGCACGCCCATGAAGATGATGCGATCCTCGAACAGGCGGGTGTACGGATCCTGCCTCTTGTATCCGTACGGGGTCTTTTCCTCGAACTGCGGCAGAACGTAACGGTTCTGCGGTGCGAACGCGGCCTCACGCGCCGCAGCCCTCTGGAAGCCGACCACACCGGTCGGTCCGGCCAGACGTTCGGCGCGGGCTACAAACTGTGCTTCTTCGCTTGCCATGGTCACTCTCCCTTGGTGGCGCTCATCGTGTCGTGGGTGGAAACGAGCTTGTCCACGAAGCCGTACTCCAACGCTTCTTGGGCGGTGAACCAGTGGTCGTACTCGTTGTCGCGGTAGATTTCCTCGACGGTGTGTCCGGTCTGCTCGGCGGTCAACTCGCTCATGGTCTTTTTCATGTCCATGATCAGCTCGGCGTTGATGCGCACGTCAGTGGCGGTGCCGCCGATGCCGCCGGACGGCTGATGCATCAGCACACGCGCATGCGAGGTCAGGAAGCGCTTGCCCTTGGTACCGGAGCTCAGCAGGAACTGGCCCATGGATGCGCACATGCCCAAGCCCACGGTGGCCACGTCCGGCTCGATGAGCTGCATGGTATCGTAGATGGCCATGCCCGCGGTGATGGAGCCGCCCGGGGAATTGATGTACAGCCAGATATCCTTTTTCGGATCCTCGGCGGCCAGCATCAGCATCTGCGCGCAAATGCGGTTGGCCATCTCGTCCTTGACTTCCTCACCCATCCAGATGATGCGGTCCTTGAGCAGGCGGTTGAAAATCGGATCGGTGGGTCCTGCCGGCATGTCTTCGCCAGCCATGACGGGCAGGGGTGCACTAAGGTTGCTCACCTTGTCTCCTTTTCCAGTGTTCTCTATAGTTTCACAGCCTACCGCTTCGAAGCGACGGGGAACAAAATTGCGCCCACAGTGGAGAAGCCGACGGCGAAAACACGGTTATTTGCGTTTCGCGCCGATGCGGAAGGCGGTAATCAGGCAGCAGATTGCAACGGCGACAATCACGATCATGACGGTGAACGTCCAACTGCCGCCAACCGCCGTGGCATGGCTGAATGCCTCGGTTCCTTCCTTGCCAGCGCCGGCCTGGGCCACAGACAGCACCGTGGAGAACAGCGCGGTTCCGGCTGCGCCACCGAACTGCAGGCAGGTGTTGAACACGGCGTTGCCATCCGGCATGAATTGCGGCGCAATGCTGCGCAACGCATTGGTCATGATGTTGGAGAAGCCAAGCGCATAGCCAAGTCCGAAGATGAAGTAGAAACCGGCAAGCGTGGCCGGCGTCAGCCGCATGGAGAAGACCAGCAGCAGGATCGGGCCGCAGATCGCCAGGAAGAACGCGCCCAGAATCGGGCGGACAGGGCCGAAACGGTCGTACAGCGTGCCGCCGATCGGTGCGAAGAAAGCGCCGATCAACGCGCCCGGCAGCACCAGCGCGCCTGCCAGGAACGCGTTCGTTCCCAGGGAAAGCTGGGCAAGATTGGTGATCACATAGCCGAAGCCGATGCCGACGATCGGCAGCAGCATGTAGGCGATCAGATGCAGCAGCACCATCGGATCACGCAGCCATCCCAAGCGAATCAGCGGCGAGAAGGAACGACGGGACGACCATCCGAAGAAGAAAAGCGATCCCAAGCCGACGATCAGGCTGATCACTGCGAAAATCGCCGGCGCTGTAGCCACACCACCCGAAACGGCGGCGGCAACAGCCACGCCCGCCTGGTTCAGGAACATCACTAGACCGCACAACGCCAGCACAATCGCCGCGAACTGCAGCGGATTCAGATGCGCCTCTTCCGTCGGACGGTGCTGTTCGATGCATTTGAGGCCGACAGGCAGCGAAATCAGCAGAATCACGGGAATGACGATGACGAAAATCGCACGCCATGGCAGAATGCTCGACACCGCGCCACCCACGGTCGGGCCGATGGCGGGCGCCACGGTGATGACGAGCGAACCGACGCCCATCAGTCGTCCGACCTTGCTGCGTGGGGACTGTTCGAGAATGATGTTCATCATCAGCGGTGTGGCCACGCCGGAGCCGATGCCCTGGATGATGCGGGCTACTAGAATCACCGGGAACGCATGGCCGAAGATCATGGTCAGCGAGCCAAGCACCGCAAGCGCCACCGCGGCGAGGAACAGGACGCGATGCTTGAATTTGCGGTTAAGATACGACGACAGCGGCATGGTGGCTGCGACCGTCAGCAGGTAGATGGTGGTGATCCACTGCACAGTAGCAGTGTTCACGTTGAATTCCCGCATGAGCTGTGGGAACAGCACCGTCATCACGGTTTCGGTGAGGATGCCGATGAAGGCGAGCGAGCCGACCGCCACGATGGCGCCGATGAGTTTGCCGGGAATGCGTTCGTCCGGCGTTTCCTTGATGTTTTCGCTATTGTTCCGATTGTTATGGTCGGTGGTTTCGAGCGTTGTATTCCGTTCTTTCATAATCACTTTCCGCGCACTTTTTCCTGCGGCCATGTGCGACGCCGCGATTGACGCATGGGCCTTGCAAAGCAAGCAGGCGTCAACCCCAGCGAAGAATTTTAGCGGAACCCCTGACCCAATGCCTGCAGGAAATGAACATCAGGCGTTGCGCTGGCCGGAACGGCCGTCACCGTTATCGTCCTCTTCGTGCAGAATCTTCCGAATCCGCTCCAATCTCGGCTTGACCTCATGCTCGTAACCGCGGTCGTTCGGATGGTAATACTCACGCCCCTGCAATTCGTCAGGCATGTACTGCTGTGGCGCCACCGCGCCCGGCCAATCGTGCGCGTACCGGTAGCCTTCGTGGTTGCCCCAGCTTTTCATCAGCGCGGTCGGCGCATTGCGCAGATGCAGCGGCACTTGGCCGATAAGCCCCGCGTCCACATCGGCGAGCGCCGCGTTGATGGCGTTGTAGCTGGCGTTGGATTTGGGCGCGGTGGCGACGGCGAGCGCCGCTTCGGCAAGAATGATGCGCGCTTCGGGCATGCCGATCATGGCCACTGCCTGCGCCGCGGCTACGGTGACTTGCAGGACCTGCGGGGCGGCCATGCCGACTTCCTCGGATGCGGCGATCATGATGCGTCGTGCGATGAAGCGCGGGTCTTCCCCCGCGCGCAGCATGCGGGCCAGATAATGCATGGTGGCGTCCGGATCGGAGCCTCGCATGGATTTGATGAACGCCGAGATGACGTCGTAGTGGTCGTCTCCGTCCTTGTCGTAACGCACGGTGGCCACGTCCATGACCTTCGACACCACATCAGGCGTGATGATGGGCCGTTTCGCGCCTTTTTTTCGTTCTTTGTCACCAGTGAGCGCGCCGGCCGCGGCTTCGAGGATGGTCAGTGTCTTACGTGCGTCGCCGCCGGCCATGCGGATGATCTCATCCACAGCCTCGTCGGTGATTCTGATTTCGTTGTCAAGGCCGTGTTCGCTTGCGATGGCGCGATTGATCAGCGTTTTCAGATCGTCCGGTTCCAGCGATTCGAGTTTGACGACCACGGATCGGCTGAGCAGCGGCTTGATGACGGAGAAGCTTGGGTTTTCCGTGGTGGCCGCGATGAAGGTGACGTCGCGGTTTTCCACACTGGGCAGCAACGCATCCTGCTGCGATTTGGAGAAGCGGTGCACCTCGTCGATGAACAACACCGTTTCCTTGCCTTCGGAGACGAGACGTTCGTGCGCGCGTTTGAGCACGTCACGCACGTCCTTGACGCCGGAGGTGACCGCGGACAGTTCCTCGAAGACACGGCCGGACTGTTTGGCGACGATATAGGCGAGGGTGGTTTTGCCGACTCCGGGAGGTCCGAACAGGATGATGGAGCTCGGTGCGGTGAGCGAGCCTTTCGAAGCGGGGTTGGCGAGTCTGCGCAATGGCGATCCCTCCCCCAATACCCGTGATTGCCCCACCACATCGTCGATGCTCGCTGGGCGCATGCGTACGGCAAGCGGGCGCGTCACATCATCCGGCGCGTCCATCGCGGCAAACAAATCGTCAGTCATGCTTTCCACTGTACCGCAACACACCCAACAATTCGAACACACGTTCGATGCATGCGTTCGCCCCAACCGGTAGACTGGCAAGCATGGCAGACGATACGAATTATGGCTCGCTGGGCGCGTTGGCGCCGAATTGGGACGAGGGCGAGCGCAACATCGACACGGATGAGATCTATGAGCGTTTCTTCACCTGGGTGGAGGACGTCAAAGGCGTGGAACCGTGGCCGCATCAGGAGGAGGCCATCATGGATCTGCTGGCCGGCGACCATGTCATTTTGAACACTCCGACCGGTTCGGGCAAGTCGCTGGTGGCGCTCGGCATGCATTTCGCCGCGTTGTGCACGGGCCGCCGTTCCTATTACACGGCTCCGATCAAGGCTCTGGTGTCTGAGAAGTTCTTCGACTTGGTTGAAGTTTTCGGCCGCGAGAACGTCGGCATGATCACCGGCGACACGCATATCAACGCGGATGCGCCGATCATCTGCTGCACCGCGGAGATCCTCGCCAATCAGGCGTTGCGCGAGGGCCGCCACGCCGATGTCGGCTGCGTGGCGATGGACGAGTTCCACTATTACGGCGATCCCGAGCGCGGCTGGGCTTGGCAGGTGCCGCTGCTTACGCTGCCGGATACGCAGTTCCTGTTGATGAGCGCGACGCTGGGCAATGTCGACGCAATCGCCGACAAGCTTGAGGACATGACGGACACCGACGTGGATATCATCGCCGATGCGCCACGTCCCGTGCCGTTGACGTACGAATACACACTCGACCCGTTGGAGAAGACGGTGGAATTGGCGTTCGGCAAGGGCGAGACGCCGATTTACGTGGTGCATTTCTCTCAGGATGCCGCGTTGGAGACCGCCAACGCGCTGGCCAGCACGGGCGTGTCCAGCAAGGAGCAGCGCGCCGCGATCGCGGAAGCCATCAAGGGCACGAAGTTCACCACCGCGTTCGGCAAGATCCTGCAGCGTCTGTTGCGTACCGGCATCGGCATCCACCATGCCGGCATGCTCCCCCGCTATCGTCGTCTGGTGGAGCAGCTCGCCCAGCAGGGACTGCTGCCAGTGATCTGCGGCACCGACACGCTTGGTGTCGGTATCAATGTGCCGATTCATTCCGTGGTATTGACCGCGTTGACCAAGTTCGACGGCACGAAGATGCGCAAGCTGCGCGCCCGCGAGTTCCATCAGATCGCAGGACGCGCCGGACGCATGGGCTTCGACACGGAGGGTCTGGTCATAGCCGAAGCCCCCGAATTCGAAATCGAGAACGCCAAGGCTCTGGCCAAGGCAGGCAACGATCCGAAGAAACTGAAGAAGGTCAAGCGCAAGAAGGCTCCTGAAGGTTTCGTAACGTGGAACGAGAACACGTTCGACAAGCTTATCGACGCGGCTCCGGAAACACTGGTGCCGCATATGAAGATCACCCATTCCATGGTGTTGAACGAGGTGGAGCAGGGCGGCGACGCCCGCTACCGCATCGACCGGCTTATCGACGATTCGGCGCAGACTCCGGAGCAGAAGGAGCGTCTGCACGCCCGCGCGGACGAGATCTTCCAGACCTTGTTCGACACGAACGTCATCGAGACCGAAGACCGTGACGATGGCGGCAAGGATTATTTCATGACCGTGGACATGCCGGACGATTTCGCCCTCGATCAGCCGCTAAGCCCGTTCCTGCTGGCCGCGTTGGAACTGCTCGACCCGGAGTCGGACACGTATGCGTTGGATGTGATATCCATGGTTGAGGCCACGTTGGAGGACCCGAAGCAGGTGCTGCGCGCGCAGGAACGTCAGGCGCGCGACGAGGCGATGATCCGCATGAAAGAGGATGGCCTCGACTATGACGAGCGTATGGACAGGCTTCAGGAGATCACCTATCCGAAGCCGTTGGAGGATATGCTGCAGGCCGCGTTCGATGAATACCGCCATGATGTTCCGTGGGCGAACGACTATTGGCTGAGCCCGAAATCCGTGGTGCGCGACATGGTGGAGACCGCTTCCGATTTCACCGGCTACATCGCCCGCTACAACATCGCCCGTTCCGAAGGCACGCTGCTGCGTTACCTGTCCGACGCCTACCGTGCGTTGGCGCGTACCGTTCCGCAGGAAAAGCGCGACGAGCAGCTTGACGACATCATCTCCTGGCTGCGCGTGGTGGTCCGTTCCATCGACTCCTCGCTGGTGGACGAATGGGAGCATGCCGGAACCGATACCGACGCGTCCGAAGCGGCCGCCAATCTTGCCGCGCCCGGCGCAAAACAGGCCGTGGTGGAGGATCGCCGTGGACTCACCGTATTGGTGCGCAATGCCATGTTCCGCCGTGTGCAGCTTATGGACCTCGACAAGCCGGACGAGCTCGGCGCGCTCGATAAGGACTGGGGCTACGGCGTGCACGAGTGGGAGGACACGCTCGACGATTACTACGACGAGCACGAATACGTCAACATCGACGCGAAGGCACGCAGCGGCGAACTGTTCATCCTCGACGAAAGCAAGGAGAACAGCGAGCACGCCTGGAAGGTGCGGCAGATCATCGACGATTCCGATGGCGACCACGACTGGGCCATCACCGGAACCGTCGACCTGGACGCCACGCAATCCAGTGGCGAGGTTGTCTTCTTCGATTACAGCGTGTCCAACTGACGGCGCATCTCGTCGGCGTCGACTTCGAGCGGCGGCCAGATCATGTTCATGTTCTTGAGCGTGTTGCGCAGCAGCTCGGAGACGACGGCCCTCGAATACCAACGATTGTCGGCAGGCACCAGATACCACGGCGCCTGCTCGGTGCTGGTGCGCAGGAACACATCCTGCCATGCAGCCATGTAGTCGTCCCAGCGGGCGCGCGCCTCAAGGTCGCTCGGATCGAACTTCCAGCATTTGGTCGGATCATCGAGACGGCTCAGGAAGTGGCGTTTCTGCTCGTCTTTGCTGACCACGAGGAAGATTTTGATGATGGCGCATCCGTCGGCCGTCAATTGCGATTCGAATCGGTTGATTTCGTCGTACCGTGCCTGCCACACTTCTTCCGGCTGCGTTTTGTAGATGCGCGGCATGACGATGTCCTCGTAATGGGACCGGTCGAAGATGGAGATCCATCCGTTGTTCGGCAGCTCGCGTTTGATGCGCCACAGATAGTCATGGTCCAGTTCTTCGCCTTTCGGCGCGCCGAAACCGTGATAGTGCATGCCCATCGGGTCGCCTTGGCTGAACACATGTCGTACGATGCCGCCTTTGCCTGACGCGTCCATGCCTTGCAGCACGATCAGCAATCGCCGATGCGAGCCTTTCACGCCATTGGCGTACATAAGCCGCTGGTAACGGGCGATCTCCGACGAGCTGATGGATATGAATCGTTCGGCATCATCCTTGTTGCCGTCAAAACCAGGAGTGGAATCGCCATCTATGTCCGATACCTTCGTGTCGTGATGGAATCGCAATAGCTGGGTCGGCGGCAACGTCCATACCGAGCTCAGTAGTTCGCTCGCTTTTGCGGCGTTCGCCAATCCTTCGGCGACGGAATCGCAATTCTCGCTTTTTTCCAGCCGATCTTCCACTTTGTTCAGCGTTTTCGCGATCGAAGACATTCTGGCGTCGTCTTTTTTCGCATCCTTGGTTTTATCCGCCATGTCAAGCCTCCCTGCTTGGTACGGACCACATGCGTGCAGTCCATCGTAGACACGAAAGGGGCCGCTTCCCCGTATTTCGCGGGAAAACGACCCCTACGCGTGTTATGCGATACCGGTGCTATTCGTCGGCTTCGGACTTGTTCTTGTCCTTGCCATCGCCCTTCGTCTTGAACGGATTGTCCTTGATCGGATGTCCATTCTTGTCGAATTTGACCTGGCTTTCCGGATGCGTCTCATCGAAGCCTTGGGCGTACCTGGTCTGACGCCACTGGTGGATGGACGCGTTGGTGCCGCGATGGTGCACATGGTAGACACGCTGCGCGCCACCCAGCGGCACGCCTTCCTTGGCCACGGCGATCTGGTTCACGTTCGACGGATCCATGATGGCGATCGGCGCGACCGGTTCCGGTTCGGCCGGTGCAGCCGTATGCTGCTGCATGCGCGACGGCAGCCATTCGGCCAGCCTGCTCAACAGCCAGCAGACGATGAAATAGACGACCGCGGCCACCACCAGCGTCTGCAGAATGTTGAAATACATGGAGCCGAGTCGACGTGATTCCTGCAGCAGGTCGGTGTACATGATGATCGAGCCGAGCGCGGTGTCCTTCAACACGACGACCAGCTGGGTCACGGCTGCCGGCAGCATGGCGTAGATGGCCTGCGGCACTTCGATCTGCAACAGAGACTGCGTGCGGGTCAATCCCAAGGCGAGCGAGGCCTCACGCTGGCCGTTCGGCAGGTTGCCCACGCCGGAACGCACCAGCTCGGCCACCACGGATCCGTTGTAGATCACAAGCGCGAGCACCACCGCCCAATACGCGGGGCTGGGCAGACCTGCGAAGGCGAACCAGCGCCAGAAGAAGATCATGAGCAGCAGAACGGGGACGGCTCGTGCGAATTCCACGATCGCGCCGGAAATGGTACGGATCAGCAGGCTCGGCAGCAGTCGGCCCACACCAAAGACCAGGCCGAACACCACGGCTCCGACCACGGCCAGTACGGACGCGCGGATCGTGGCCCACAGTCCCGGCAGATAGAAGTCGGTCCATGCTTCGGCGTCAAGCGCCGGTTTCCACAGTTCCCAGCTCAGCTGGTTCTCGCCGTCCGGCGGATTGTGCAGACGCATGAGGATCAGCACGACCACCACCGCGAAGATGATGCCTGCGATCCAATTGACGATACGGATGGTTTTGCGGCCCTTCGGACCAGGCTGGTCGAACAGCACCGCGCTTTCATTGCTTGCCATGTCGCGTCACCTCCTCACCGCGAGCTTGTTGGACAGATACGTGGTCAGCATGCCGATCGGAATGATCAGAACCACATAGCCGAAGGCGAAGATCAGGAAGATCGGTACGATTTGGTCGGCGTGGTATTCGATCATTTCGCTCATCATCGTCGAGGTTTCGGTGGCCACGGATGCCGCCGCCGCGACGGTGGAGTTCTTCAGCAATGCGATCAGCGTGTTGCCCAACGGTGCCACGGAACCGCGGAACGCCTGCGGCAGGATGATCTGAGTGGCGGCCTGCATGAAGTTCAGGCCCAACGCGCGGGCGGCCTCGGCTTGACCAAGCGGCACGGTGTTGATGCCGGAGCGCAGCGATTCACATACGAAAGCCGCGGTGTACAGGCTCAGGCCCGTCACGGCCAGCCAGAAGAAGTTGGTGGCGAACGTGTCGGAGAAGCTGAACTTCAGCTGCGCGTACGCACCCAGCACCATGAACACCATGATGATGGTCAGCGGCAGGTTCTTGAACAGTTCGACGTAGGCACCGGAAACGGTACGGAGCGAGGCGATCGGAGAAATGCGCATCATCACGAGGATGACGCCCAGAATCGTGGAGAACAACGCCGACCACAGGGTCAGCTCGATGTTCACCAGAAACGCGCCGGGAATGTTGTATTGGCTGAACAACGCGAGGAATCCGTCCATCACTTATTCCCCTTTCCATTCGGCACCGGCGGATTGTACTTGGCGTTCGGCGTGTAGGCCACTCCCCTGGTGTTGTCGGAAATGGCCCTTTGCCAAGAACCGTCCTGAATCATATCGGTGATGGCGTTGTTGATTTTGTTCTTCAGCTCGGTGTTGCCCTTCTTGACACCGATGCCGTAATACTCCTGGGTGAACGGCTTGCCCACCACGCGCAGGCGTCCACGTGAGGCGGATGCGAGGCCAGCGAGAATGATGTCGTCGGTGGTGGCGGCGTCCACAATGCCGGAAAGCAACGCGGTGGCGCATTCCGCCATGCCGGGCTGTTCCATCAGCTGGGTCTGCTTGGCGAACTTCTCCTTGACGTTGACGGCGGATGTGGTGCCGGTCATGGAGCACAGCCGCTTGCCGTTCAGATCCTTAGGTCCGTCAATGCCGGTTTCGTCCTTGCGTACCAGCAGATCCTGTCCGGCCACGAAATACGGGCCGGCGAAATCGACGACCTTCTTGCGTTCGTCGGTGATGGAATAGGATGCGACGATGTAGTCGACATCGCCGTTCTGCAGCATAGCCTCACGCTGCTTGGACGGCGATTCCTTCCATACGATCTCGTCTTCGGAATAGCCGAGTTTCTTGGCCACGTACTTGGCCACGTCCACGTCGAAGCCGACGTAGGTGCCGTTCTTCTTGAAGCCCAGGCCAGGCTGGTCGAATTTGATGCCGATGCGGATCTTGCCGGTTTCGTCCGCGCCGCATGCGGATACCGCGAACACGCACGCGCACGCGCAGAATGCCGCGACGGCTCTGCGCAACATGCGTTTCGCCGTGATCGAAAGTGGTTTCATATCAGGTTCCTTCTTCTGTCGTTATGTTCCGTCACTTCAGTGGGTGAGGATCTTCGACAGGAAGTCCTTGGCGCGATCGGTCTTCGGATGTTCGAAGAAGTCGTCCGGCGTGCTCTGTTCGAGAATCTGTCCGTCGGCCATGAACACGACCTTGTCGGCCACCTTGCGCGCGAAACCCATCTCGTGGGTCACGCACAGCATGGTCATGCCTTCATGGGCGAGTTCGACCATGACGTCAAGCACTTCGTTGACCATTTCCGGGTCGAGAGCGGACGTTGGCTCGTCGAACAGCATGACCTTCGGCTGCATGGCGAGGGCGCGGGCGATGGCGACACGCTGCTGCTGGCCGCCGGACAGCTGCGACGGCATTTTGGAGGCCTGCGAGGCCACGCCGACGCGGCCCAGCAAATCCATGGCCAGGTCCTCGGCTTCCTTCTTGTCCATGTGGCGCACCTTGATCGGCGCCAATGTCACGTTTTCCAAAATGGTTTTGTTGGCGAACAGGTTGAACGATTGGAACACCATGCCCACTTCCGCACGCAGTTTGGCGAGTTCCTTGCCTTCCTGCGGCAGCGGTTTGCCGTCGATGCGGATATCGCCGGAATCGATGGTTTCCAGACGGTTGATGGTGCGGCACATCGTGGATTTGCCGGAGCCGGACGGTCCGACGATGACGAGCACCTCGCCTTTGCGTACGGTGAGGTTGATGTCCTTGAGCACATGCAGATCGCCATAATGCTTCTCGACATGGGTCAGTTCGACGAGCGGCCTGTTATCCGCTCCCGCGTCCGGCATGATGGGACGCTTCGCTTCGGTTTCTTTCATTTCAGACATAAAGGGCAGTATAAGAAAGCAATGCGAAATTCATGTTTCCTATACTGCCCGTTCACATCATTTCGTCCGGAATATGAGACATTTCATACCGTTTGACGAACATATTCATCAAACGGATCGCCGCCGGAGCAATGTCACAGCACCTTGGAGAGGAAGGTCTTCAATCGTTCGCTCTTCGGATGGTTGAAGATCTCGTCAGGGGTTCCCTCTTCCTCGATCACGCCGGCATCGGTGAAGATGACCCTCGTGGCCACTTCGCGTGCGAAGCCCATCTCATGGGTCACCAGCACCATGGTCATGCCTTTGGCGGCAAGGTCGCGAATCACTTCGAGCACATCGCCCACCATTTCCGGGTCGAGCGCGGATGTCGCCTCGTCGAACAGCATCACCTTCGGATTCATCGCCAGCGAGCGCGCGATCGCCACACGCTGCTTCTGCCCGCCGGACAGCGATTTCGGCATGGCGTCGGCTTTTTCGGCCAATCCTACGGTTTTCAGCAGTTCCATGGCGTGCGCGCGGGCCTGCTCATCCGTTTCATGATGCACCAGTTTCGGTGCGAGGGTGATGTTGTCGATCACGCTCATGTTGTTGAACAGGTTGAAATGCTGGAACACCATGCCCACCTGCTCGCGCACCTGGTCGATGTTCACATGGCTGTCCGTCAAATCGTGTCCGTTGACCACGATCTTGCCGCCGGTGGCCTGTTCGAGTCCGTTCAGGCAACGCAATATGGTGGATTTGCCGGCGCCGGACGGTCCGATGATGCAGATCACCTCGCCTTTGCGCACGGTCATGTCGACGCCTTTGATGACCTCGGTCTGCCCGTAGCTTTTGTGCAGATCCTTGACGTCGATGATCACGTCGTTCTCGTTCATCGGTTCACCTTCCTGTCCACGATGTTGGCCAGCCACGTCAGGATGGTGATGGCCACGAAGTACATGACGCCGACGATCAGCAGCGTTTCGGTTACGCGGAAGTTCGCCGCGTACAGCTGCTGCGCCTGGTACAGCAGCTCACCGAAGCCGATGGCGAGCAGTAGCGAGGAGTCCTTGATCATGATGACCAGCTGGTTGATGATCGAAGGCATGGCGATTTTGCTGGCCTGCGGCAGAATCACTCGGCGCATGGCCTGCCTGTGGTTGAGTCCCAGCGAACGTGCGCCCTCCATCTGTCCGGAATCGACCGATTGGACTGCGCCACGCACGATTTCCGCCAGGTACGCGCCGGAGTTGAGCGACAAGGTCAATGCGCCGGCGACCCAGATGTTCACGCTATGTCCGATGAGCTGGGGCACGCCGAAGTAGAAGAAGAACGCCCACACCAGGATCGGGGTGCCGCGGAACACCGCGATGTACACATTGGCCAATCCTGCGGCGATTTTGCTTTCCGAAACCTTCATCAGGCCGAACGCGACGCCGAGCACCAATGCGATCGCGAAGGAAAGCAACGTGATCAGCAGCGTGTTCCTCAAGCCCGTCAGCAATGCCGGCATCGACTGTTTGACCAGTCCGAGGAAACCGACCTTCTGTTGTTCGGCGCTGTCGTCGCCATTGTCGGTGATCATGCCGGAAATCGATTTGGCCTGCTCTTTCGCGCCTTGCTTGCCAAGATATTGTGCGACGATTCGCTCGTATTCTCCCGAAGCGATCATCTTGTTCAATCCATCGTTGATGGCGGCCAGCAAATCTGCGTTCATGCCTTTGTTCACGGCCATGCCGTATTCGCCGTGCGGCACCTTCGGAGTCACGATTTTCAGACCGTTGTTCTGCGATACGCCATATGCCAGTACCGGATAATCGTCGAACACCGCGACGGCATTGCCGGATTTGACCATCTCGTACATGGTTGAGGATTGGTCGACGGAAGTCACCTTGTAACCGTACTTGTCGGCATGCTGTTTGGCGTACGATTCGCCCTCCGAGCCAGTTTTCGCCACAACCGTCCGGCCTTTGAGGTCCTTATAGCCGGTGACGTCGTCGTTGTTGGCCGCGACGGCCATCTGGATGCCGGATTGGAAATACGGATTCGAGAAATCATAGGAGGCTTTACGCTCGTCAGTGATGGACATGCCGGCTATGACGACGTCCACCTGGTTGGAGCTTAGGGCCTGCAACGCGGCGTTGAATCCCAGCGACTGTATCTCGACCTTAAAGCCCTCTTCCTTGGCGATGCCTCGGATTAGCTCCATGTCGATGCCGGTCATCTTGCCGTTCTCACGGTATTCGAACGGTGCGAACGTGGTGTCGGTGCCGATTTTATATGTCTTGCCCTTGACCGAGGCCGGATTGCCAGTTTCGGAGGCGAGCGCATGCGGAACGGTCGTCATGAATGCCGCAAAGACCACGGCGAGCACGGCGAACAGCGCGCATATGCGCATGCCGACCGCGTTCAGTCGCTTCTTGTCCTGTGTTTTCGATTTCATACCGTGCTTCAACCCTTTCTGGTTGCCGGATAATCAAACACGCTCCACTGTAATGACAGCGACGGAAAATAGACAACGCGAATAATAAAAAATGTCCGAGCATCATTGATGTTCGGACATTTTTCATTCATCTATGGGCGAAACCGTATCAGTCCTCGTCCTCATCCGGATCGTAATCGACACCGGTCTCGGCGCGCTGCTCAGCGGAGATCGGAGCCGGAGCGCCGGTCAGCGGATCGCGGCCGCCGCCAGCCTTCGGGAAGGCGATGACGTCGCGGATGGAGTCGGCGCCAGCCAGAATTGCGGCGGTACGATCCCAGCCGAGAGCGATGCCGGCGTGAGGCGGAGCGCCGTACTTGAATGCCTCAAGCAGGAAGCCGAACTTGTCTGCGGCCTCTTCCGGCGTGATGCCAAGCACGTCAAGCACACGGTCCTGAATGTCGTCGCGGTGGATACGCACGGAGCCGCCACCCATTTCGTTGCCGTTGCACACGATGTCGTAGGAATCGGACATGGCGTGTTCCGGATCCTTGTCGAACTTGTCGATCCAATCCTTGGACGGCATGGTGAACGGGTGATGCATGGAGGTCCACTTGGAGTGGCCGACTGCCACATCGTCGTCGTCCGGGTCATCGGTCGGCTTGAACAGCGGGAAGTCCACAACCCAAGTGAAGGCGAAATCGTCGGGCTTGAGCAGGCCCGCGCGGCGGGCAAGCTCGACACGCACGGCGCCCAGCAGTTCCTGGGAGGAGGTGCGGCGACCGGCTGCGAAGAACACGGCGTCGCCGTCTTCGGCGCCGACGGCTTCCTTCAGACCGTTGCGTTCCTCTTCGGACAGGTTCTTGGCGACGGGGCCCTTGAGTTCGCCGTTCTCGGCGAACACCACATAGGCGAGGCCCTTGGCGCCACGCTGCTTGGCCCAATCCTGCCATGCGTCGAACTGACGGCGAGGCGTGGCCGCGCCACCCTTGAAGAGCACCGCGCCGACGTATGGGGCCTGGAACACGCGGAACGGCGTGTTCTTGAAGTAATCGGTCAGTTCGATCAGCGGATTGCCGAAACGCAGATCCGGCTTGTCGGAACCGTACTTGTCCATGGCGTCCTGCCAGGTGATGCGCTGGATCGGCAGCTTGATGTCGTAGCCGGCGGACTTCCAGATGGCGGCGATGACCTTTTCGGCCATGGCCATCACGTCCTCCTGGTCCACGAAGGCCATCTCCATGTCGAGCTGGGTGAATTCCGGCTGGCGGTCGGCGCGGAAGTCCTCGTCACGATAGCAGCGGGCCAGCTGGTAGTAACGCTCGACGCCGGAGACCATGAGCAGCTGCTTGAGCAGCTGCGGGGACTGCGGCAGAGCGTACCAGGAACCCGGCACCAGACGGGCCGGCACGACGAAGTCACGGGCGCCTTCCGGCGTGGACTTGATCATGGTCGGGGTTTCGATCTCCTCGAAGCCCATTTCCTCCAGCGCATGGCGGGCGGCCTTCGACATCTGGGCGCGCAGCTTCAGATTGCGCTGCATGGACGGACGACGCAGGTCGAGGTAACGGTACTTCAAACGCACGTCCTCGCCCGGCAGCTTGTTCTCGGACTCGTTCTCAAGAGCGGTGGAGACCTGGAACGGCAGAGCATCGGACTTGGCCAGCACTTCGATGCTTTCGGCCACGACTTCGATCTTACCGGTGGCCAGATGCTCGTTCTCGTTGCCGTCCGGACGCAGACGAACCTCGCCGACAACCTGGATCACGAATTCGGAGCGCAGCGGACGGGCCATCTCCTCGTCATAGATGACGACCTGCACCAGTCCGGTGTTATCGCGAAGATCGATGAAGGCCACGCCACCGTGGTCACGGCGACGGTCGACCCAACCGGCGAGCGTCACCTTCTGACCGACGAGCTGTTCGGTCACTTCGGTTGCATGGTGTGTTCTGTAAGCCGTCTGGCTCATGCTTCCCCTATTCCTTATCCTCTTGTATGTTGCGAAGTCTTGCGATTTCAGGCTTCAACGGTAACGGTTTGCTGGGCATACACAGTATCCGGCTCCCACGACTGTGCGTCAGCCGGCCGCTGGTCTCCTGTGATGATGTTCTTGACTTCGTCCTGGGCGCCCTCTTCGGAGGCGTCGGCCGGGAACCAGACGTACGGGATGCCGAGCTTGTCTGCATATTTGATCTGCTTGCCGAGCTTGGCCGCGGTCGGCGCCACGTCCGCCGCGATACCGCGGGAGCGCAGCTGGTTGGCGATCAGGTTGGACGCGGAGCGGTCGGCTTCGTTCCATACCGCCACGAGCACGGATGCCGGAGACACACGGTTGGCGTGCGCGCCTGCGGTGTGCAGCATGTAGGAGACCAGGCGGGACAGGCCGATGGACAGGCCCACGCCCGGGTACTTCTTGTTGCCCTGCGATGCGAGGTTGTCGTAACGGCCGCCGGAGCAGATGGAGCCCAAAGCGGCGGCGCCGTCGAGGAACGTCTCATACACGGAACCGGTGTAGTAATCAAGACCACGGGCGATTTTCAGATCGGCGATCACGGAGCCCGGACGGATGCGCGCGGCCTCGTCGACGATCATCGCCAGCGTGTCGAGTCCCTGGCGTGCCAACACGTAGGCGTCGGAATCAGACGCGATGTCATGCTTGGCGCACAATGCGTCGAACTTGTCGGACAGTTCCCTGCCGTCGGCGGCGGTCAGCTCGGCCAGTTCGAGGCAGGCACGGGCCTGGGCTTCGTCGGCGCCGCAGCCTTCGACGAGCAGCTTGGCCACCTCATCGGCGCCGATCTTGTCGAGCTTGTCGATCTCACGCAGCACGCCTTCGATATCCGTAAGGCCCAAACCACGGTAGAAGCCTTCGGAGAGTTTGCGGTTGTTCGCATGCACGGTGGCCTTCGGCAGACCGAACTCACGCAGACGTTCCAATGCGGACACCATGACCAACGGCAATTCGACCTCGTAATGGTCGGGCAGATCGCCATTGCCGATCACGTCGATGTCGGCCTGCACGAACTCGCGGAAACGTCCTTCCTGCGGGCGTTCGCCACGCCAGACCTTCTGAATCTGCCAACGTTTGAACGGGAACGCCAGATCGCCGGAATGTTCGACGACATAACGGCTCAGCGGAACGGTCAGATCGAAGTGCAGACCAAGACGATCCTCAATCGGAGTGTCGGACTCGTGTCCGACCTCCTGAAGACGGCTCAGCAGGTAAATCTCCTTGCTGGTCTCGCCTTTCTTGAGCAGGCTGGAACCCTGCTCAACAGCACGGGTTTCAATGCCTATGAAGCCATTGAGCTCGAATACATTACGGAGCGTGTCGATGACACGCTGCTCCACAACACGTTCAGAGGGGAGCCACTCTGGAAATCCTGAAATAGATGCACCTTTAGCCACGGTTCTCTATAATAAATGAGGTTACGGAAAATGCCGCGCGTTTTTCAAGGTTTGGAAGCGCACGTCACGGACCGTCACCCCTGCACTACATGAAGCTTACGTAAGGAGCTGGCCATGGCCGACGAGAATATCACCGCGTCCGAGAACACCACTGAAACCAACGAGCAGGCAGCGACGCCCGCAACCCAGACCAGCAAACCGGCCGTCCCGAGCCCAGCGGCCATGAAGCCGCATGCGCCGAGCCCCGCGGCCTTCGCCAAGAAGGCTCCGCAGCGTCCTGCAACCTCCACCGGATTCTCCGAAGCCGATATCAAGGCCACCGAAGCGTTCGGCCGTGTCGCCGATGACGGCACCGTGTTCGTGAAGGAAGGCGAGGGAGAACGCGAGGTCGGACAGTTCCCGGACGCTTCCAAGGAAGAGGCCCTGGCACTGTATGCCCGTCGCTATCTCGATCTGAAGGCAAAGCTCGACCTGTTCGCCAACAGGCTCAAGTCCAGCAATGTGAAGAACCGTGAGATCGACGAGTCCATCAAGACGCTTTCCGCCGAAATCGAGCAGCCGGCCGTCGTCGGAGATATTGAGGCGCTCAAGTCCCAGTTCGAAGCACTGAAGGAGGCCGGAGCGGCCAAGAAGGCCGAGCTGAGCGAGGCCCACAAGGCCGCCGTCGCCAAGGCGCTGGCCGAACGTACCGCGATTGTGGAGAAGGCCGAGGCTCTGGCCAATTCCCTGGGCGACAACACCAACTGGCGTTCCACCGCGGACAAGTTCCGTTCGCTGTTCCAGCAGTGGCAGGATCACCAGCACAATAGCGTCCGTCTCGACAAGGCCGACGCCGACGCCCTGTGGTCCCGTTTCTCCTCCGCCCGCACTACGTTCAACAGCGCCCGCCGCAAGTGGGCCCAGGGCCGCGATGAGGAGCGCAGCAACGCCAAGGCCGCGAAGGAGGCCATCATCGCCGAAGCCGAGGAGATCAAGGATTCCACCGCTTGGGTGGAAACCTCCCGCAAGTTCAACGAGCTGATGGATCGTTGGAAGAAGGCCGGTCGTGCGGGCCGTCGTGATGATGACGCGCTGTGGGCACGTTTCCGTGCTGCGGCGGACACGTTCTTCAACGCCCGTCAGGCCGATCGCGAGCAGATTAGCTCGTCCGAAAAGGAAAATCTCGCCAAGAAGGAAGAACTGCTGACCAAGGCTGAGGCTTTGGTGCCGGTCAAGGATGAGAAGGCCGCCAAGCAGGCTCGCCAGGCATTGGCCGCCATTCAGGAGGAATGGGACCAGATCGGCTACGTTCCGCGCGATGACATGCACCGCATCGAAAGCCGTCTTGATGCTGTCGACAAGCAGATCAAGGCTGTTGAGGATGCCGCCTGGAAGCAGTCCGATCCGGAAGCCGACGCCCGTAAGTCCTCCTTCGAGGAGCAGCTCAACGCACAGCTCGCCGAACTTGACGCCCAGATCGCCGCTGAGTCCGATCCGAAGAAGAAGGCCAAGCTTGAGGCGGAGAAGGCCACCAAGGAGCAGTGGCTGAACGCCATCAAGTAATGACGCTCCCATAGAGCGATACGGTTGTGGTTCCGCTTGGAAGTGGCGGAACCACAACCGTCCAGCTGAACGGATAGCTGGACGAATAGGCATATGTAAAAAAGACCGGTGGGTTTCATGACATTCCATCATGAAACCCACCGGTCTTTTTGCATACGCGTTGCCGGGGTTCTTACCCCGGCAACGTTGGAAATCAGTTCTGCGACTGCGCGGAATCAGCCGGTTCCGTCGATGCCGTCGGTTCAGTGGCGGCATCGGTTTCAGCGGCCGTTTCGGTCGCTTTCACCGGATTATCCGTCTGGCTCGGCTCTTCGAAGGCCTCGCCGGTGAACGTGAACTCACCCAGAATGCCTTCGCCTTCGGCGTCCACCTTCACGCGCTGGCCATCTTCGAGGTCGCCCATCAGGATCTTCTCCGAAATGGCGTCCTCGATGTCGCGCTGGATCACGCGACGCAGCGGACGGGCGCCCAGCAGCGGGTCGAAGCCCTTCTGTGCGAGCAGATCCTTGGCCGCGTCGGTCAGTTCGAGCGACATGTGACGGTCGAACAGACGGTCGTTGAGCTGCTTGACATCCAAGTCGACGATCTGGCGCACCTGCGGTTCGGTGAGCTGCTTGAACACGATGATGTCATCCAGACGGTTCAGGAACTCCGGACGGAACTGCTGCTTGAGTTCGGCGGAGACCTGTTCCTTCATGCGCTGGTAGCTCGATTCGGTGTTCGTGCCCAGGTTGAAACCGGTGTTGGCGGCCTTGGCGATGTCACGAGTGCCGAGGTTGGTGGTCAGGATGATGATGGTGTTCTTGAAGTCCACCTTGCGTCCCTGGCCGTCGGTCAGATGGCCATCGTCCAGCACCTGCAACAGCGTGTTGAAGATGTCCGGATGGGCTTTTTCGATTTCGTCGAACAACACCACGGAGAACGGCTTGCGACGCACCTTTTCGGTAAGTTCGCCGCCTTCTTCGTAGCCGACGTATCCCGGAGGCGCACCGAACAGGCGCGACGCGGCGTACTTTTCGGAGAATTCCGACATGTCCACGCGGATCAGCGCATCCTCATCGTCGAACAGGAATTCGGCGAGGGCCTTGGCCAGCTCGGTCTTACCAACGCCGGTCGGGCCAGCGAAGATGAACGAACCAGCCGGACGCTTCGGATCCTTCAATCCGACGCGTGCGCGACGGATGGAACGGCTCAATGCGGACACAGCCTCATCCTGACCGATGATGCGCTTGTGCAGTTCGCTCTCCATGCCCATGAGCTTCTTGGACTCGGCCTGGGTGAGCTTGAACACCGGAATGCCGGTGGTCTGGGAAATCACCTCAGCGATGACGTCCTCATCCACCACCATCTTCACATCGGACTCGCCCTCACGCCAAGCGGATTCCTTCTCCTTGCGCTCGGACTCGATCTTCTCCTGCTTGTCACGCAGCTCGGCGGCCTTCTCAAAGTCCTGGTCCTTGATGGCCTGGTCCTTCTCCTCGGCCAGCTTGGCAGCCTTGGCGTCCAATTCCTTGAGCTCCGGCGGAGCGGTGAGCCTGCGGATACGCAGTCGGGCGCCGGCCTCATCGATCAGATCGATGGCCTTGTCGGGCAGGTGGCGGTCCTGAATGTAGCGGCTGGAAAGTTCCGCCGCGGCCTGCAGCGCGCCATCGGTGATCGTCACATGATGGTGGTTCTCGTAACGCTCACGCAAGCCCTTCAGAATCTCAATGGTCTCGGCGATGGTCGGCTCGTGCACCTGGATCGGCTGGAAACGACGTTCCAGCGCGGCATCCTTCTCGATGTACTTGCGGTACTCGTCGGTGGTGGTCGCGCCGATGGTCTGCAGTTCGCCACGGGCCAGCATCGGCTTCAACATATCGGAAGCGCCCAAGGCGCCATCCGCGGAGCCTGCGCCCACGATGGTGTGAATCTCATCGATGAACAGCACGATGTCGCCGCGGGTCTTGATCTCCTTCAAAACCTTCTTCAAGCGTTCCTCGAAATCGCCACGGTAGCGGGAACCAGCAACCATGGAACCGAGGTCCAAGGAGTAGACCTGCTTGCCTTTCAGCGTTTCCGGCACATCACCGGCGTTGATCTTCTGCGCGAGTCCTTCGACCACCGCGGTCTTGCCTACGCCAGGCTCGCCGATCAGCACCGGGTTGTTCTTGGTGCGGCGACTCAACACCACCATCACACGCTCGATCTCGTTGGATCGTCCGATCACCGGATCGAGCTTCCCAGCGGCAGCCTCAGCCGTAAGGTTGCGGCCGAACTGGTCGAGAATCGCGGAACCGGTCTGATTGCGACGGTCCTGCACGCCACCGGCATTGGCGAGTTCGCCCTTGCCATCGTTCTTGCCGTCGCTGGAATTGCCTCGGATCAGATCGATGGTAGCGCTACGCAGTTCGCCAAGGTTGACATCCATCTTGATCAGCACCTGTGTGCCGACGCCTTCGCCCTCATGAATCAGACCGAGCAGGATATGCTCGGTGCCGATATAGCTGTGCCCCAGCTGCAACGCCTCACGTAGCGACAGCTCCAACACCTGCCTGGCATGCGGGGTGAAGGGAATGTGGCCGTTCGGCGACGCATTTCCCTTGCCGATCATCTCTTCGACCTGCTTGCGGGTGTCGTCCAAGGTCACGCCCTTCGAGGCCAATGCCTTGGCGGCAACGCCTTCACCCTCACGAATCAGGCCCAGCAGCAGATGCTCGGTGCCGATGTAGTTGTGCTGGAGGGTCCGAGCTTCTTCCTGCGCCAACACAATCACGCGTCGCGCACGGTCGGTAAACCGTTCGAACATGCTTGTCCTTCCACTCTTGTTAGTCCTTCAACACTCTACCGATTCGCGGTGACGTTTATTCCGCCGGCGCGTAAATTGCGCTATGGACGCAAAGGAACGGATATGCTTGACTTATGGCAACGACCAAGGAGGTCACCAAATGAGCGACACCATCCTGCAATCGAATGATGTGATGGATTCCCGCCGAGGCGACATCGTCGTCGGCGTCGACGGGTCCGATGAATCCTTCGCAGCCCTGCGTTGGGCTCTTGGCGAAGCATCGCTGACCGGACAGCAGGTGAATGCGGTCTACGCATGGACCCATTCATGGGATATGGGATCCCAGCCGGAAGATGAGGAGCAATGGGCGCAGATGCGTCATGATATCGCCCGTCGGCTGCGCGAATGGGTGGCCCAGGCCTCGCAAGGCATGACGATTGACGAGAACCGCGTCAAACTCACCTCCGTCAAAGCCACCGGAACGGCAGCGCTTCTGGAAATCGGCAAGGACGCCCAACAGATCGTCGTCGGACGTCGTTCGCTTGGACGCGTGGCACGATGGTTTCTGGGATCGCTTTCCGCTTCTCTTGCAGAGGAGGCGAAGGTGCCCGTCACCGTGGTGCGTATCCTCGATGATGAAGAGGCATCCGTGCAGGACGCCATCGCCAATGCGCTTACGCCGACCGAGGAAACGGTCTCCTACACGATGCCGGGTTCTCCCCTGCCTCGGAACCAGCGTCCGGTGGTTGTAGGCGTTGATGGTTCGGAGACCTCCAAACACGCTTTGCGTTTCGCCATCGATTTCGCGGCCCTGCATCACGCTCCCCTGCAGGTCATGTTCTGCTGGCAGCTGAAAGATTTGGGCGTGGTCAAAGGGTATGAGAACGCCGTCGCTCCCATCTCCGTCGGCCAGGCGCAGGCGGAACGCATGCTTGATGAATTGCTCGATTCGGTTCAGGTTTCATCAGCGAACATTCCCGACGATTTCCAAATCGAATCGCACGCTTTCCATATTCCCGCCTCGAAGGGGCTTATCGCGGCTTCCCGCTACGCACGTCATCTAGTGGTCGGTTCGCGCGGCTTGTCCGGTCTGGACGCGCATTTCCTTGGATCGGTTTCCAAGCAAATCATCAACTTCGCAGACTGCACCGTCACCGTCGTGCACTGACCGCATAAAAAAGAAAACAAGATATGAGAGGGCCACGTACACATTCAGGTACGTGGCCCTCTCATATACGATGACGATTATTTGTCGGATTCGGCTTGAGCCGACGAATCAGCTTCCGTCATTTCGCTTTCCGTTGTTTCAGCCGCCGCCGGTTCGGTTTCCACCGATTCGTCTTCCATCGATTTGTTTTCCGTTTGCTCGATGGTTTCAGCAGTCGGCTCAACTACCGTCTCATCCATCTGTTCAACCGGCTCAACCGACCCGGCGGAATTGACGGAATCGGCGGAATCAACCTGTTCAGTCTGTTCGACTGGCTCGTCCGATTCAGTCGGCTCAGCCGTATCAGCCGATTCGGTATCGTCCGACGTTTCCGGCTTATTCTCGTCGACCACGGTGACGGTGGTCTCTACTTCAGGCGCATCGTCGGAGGCCACATGCTCAAGCACATCCTCTTGGCTGGCGTCGTCGTCGATGGTGTTGGCTTCGATGTCCGCGTCCGAACCTTCCTCATCCTCATTCGGATTATGGTCGTCATCGGACGAAAGCTGTTCGATCAGCTCCACGGAGCCCCGCTCGTCACGCGGCGCCTGGGCGATGATATCGATATGCATGTCGTCGAACGCCGGCTTCGACTGCACCCACAGATGCGACGGCTCCGGTGGATCGATTTCGGAATGCTCTCCGCAGCCATGATCGATGGACACGACCCTGCCGTCATCCGGGCTCCACTTGTTGGCGCACACGCCGAACAGCAGGTTCAACTCACCCTTCAGCGGAATGAAGAATCCGCATGTGGAGCAAGGATTGCCGTCGGCCGTCTTGGTGGATAGCGATTTTGGCCCATGTGGGCCTTCGTACCAACGTTTTGCGGTCTGCGACCGGCCAAGCGGAGTCAACACGTGCCTGCGGGACAGGTCGAATTCCTCGACCGCCTCTTCGACATCCTCTTCGGACGTCACAGGCTGTTCGGAATCCTCCGAAACGTCCGTCTTCTCAGACTCATCCGAAGCGTTTCCATCCATCGCCGGTTCCTGTACGGTTTCATCCGCGACTGACGGTTTGTCTTCCGTATCGTCCGATGTTTCGGCATCCTGCGTCTTGCGGAAGCCCTCTTCCATGCGGGGGTCATCGGGATCGGTGCCGATTGAATCGGTCACCGCCAAATCGCCCGGCTCGAGACGGTCCTTCCAAGGAATCCATTTTGGCGGACGCAGGGCCTTGTCGGTCGGGACCAGGGATGATTCGTTGACCGTCCAATGGTCCAGTTCGACATCATGGTATAACGTGACCGACCATTGCCAGCCTTCGTAGCCGCGTACTCGGGATTCGAAGCGGAAATCGGTGACGTTGTCTCCCAGGTCGATGGCTTCCACGAAGTCGCCGACCTGACCGTCCTCGTCGGACACTGTGACAGCGACCGCTTGGGCGATTGCCTTGGGATCCATTGTGGTATCGGACATGAAACTCTATTCCTGTACGTCGAAATTGTCGGCGACCGCGCGCAGAAGCGTGGCGAGCTTCTTGCTTTCAGCCGGTGAAGGATAGCGATGTCGACGAAGCTGATTGCCCGCGGAGTCAAGCAGCTTGATCAGATCCTCCACGATGGCGGCCATATCGTCCGGCTTCGGACGGGTGGCTTTAACCAGCGACGGGGCCGAGGCAACCAGCGTCACTCCCATCGCCTGCGGCCCACGACGACCATCAATGACGGAATACTCGACCTTGGCGCCCTTACGCAGCGTCTTCACGCCCTCGGGAAGGGCGGCAGCGGGCAGGAACACATCATCCGTGCTCTCACCCGTCTGAATGAAACCATAGCCTTTGTTCGCATCAAACCAACGAACACGTCCGCTCGGCATTGTCACCTCACATTTTGCTGATCAGATACCTTCACGCGAATAGGTAAAACCATTCGCCCATTTTCAAACCAAAGATACAGTTTAGCGCAAGAGGTGGGCCGCACCCATCCTTCCGCGCCGATAGCGTCTGCTTTCCCGACGGAAAAGAGCGTTATTTCTTTGATTTGCGATTCTTTTTTTCGTTTTTTCGATTCTCGCTCGCCGTAATCGGCTGCGGCTTGGGTTCGACCGGGGCGATCGGCAGCACCACCGTCAGGGTCAGTCCCGTTCCTTCGCTGCCGGATGCGCAGATGAATCCATGATGCGCCTTGACCACGGATTGCGCGATTGCCATGCCGAGTCCCGTACCGCCCTTCTGACGCGCACGCGACGGGTCGGCGGTGTAGAAACGTTCGAAGATCTTCGACCGTGCCTCCGGCGGCACGCCGGGACCGTGGTCGCTGAATCGCACAATCGCGTAGTTCATACCCACTTGCATGGACTGCCCCACTTCGATGGCTTCGACCAGATGGCGCAGCGACTGCTCGTTGGACGGCATACGGGATAGGGATTCGGGACTGATCGACGCGGGGAGCACACCCATGGAGATCTCCACAGGCGAGTCCGCCGGCGTATACCGGTGGATATTGCCCACGATGTTGGTGACCACTTGACGCAGTCTCGAAGCATCACCCTTCAACTCAATCTGGGGCATCTGGCCATTTTGGAAGGCGAATTGGGCGGGATGATCCATATCGGTACTTGGTTGGAGCACGACCTGTCCGCAGGAAATGCCGCGGTCGGGGTCGAGCGCATGCAGGTCATCGGCTGCGTCGCGCACCACGAAGGTCAGTTTCACCTGCTGCGTGATGTCGATGCCACGTCCTTCGTCCAAACGAGCCAAAGACAGCAGGTCCTCCACCAGAACCGTCATACGCGCGCTGGACGCCTCGATATGTTCGATGGATTCGTCAGCCCTCTCCAAAGCCCCAGGCATGTCGCGCTGCATTTTGTACAGCTCGGCGTACCCGTGAATGGCGGCGAGCGGCGTACGCAATTCGTGACTGGCGTCCGAGACGAACCGCTTCATTTTTTCGGTGGTCTCTTCCTGCGCGTGGAAGCTCTCCTCGATGCGTGTCAGCATGGTGTTCAGCGACATGGACAGAGAGCCGACCTCCGTGCTTTCCGGCAGGTCTGGCACACGTTGGCTGAGATCTCCCGCGGCGATTTTCGCGGCGGTCTTTTCAATCCGCTTCAAGGGCGCGAGCGTGCTTTGCACCAGAATGGTGCCGAGTATCGCGCCGATCAGCACCACCGCGATGCCCACCATCGCGCAGAATCGCGTCAATGTGTTGGCCGTGTCGATCTGATCGCTCAACGACAGGCCGATGAACACGACGCCACTGTCCTTGACTTGCCCGGTCCGTGTCTTCTCGTTCCAAGGCAACGCGACAACACGCCATGGCGACTGCGCGGCCTGCATGATGGAATGATCCGGGGTGCGGCTTGTGGTGATGTGCACCACCGCACGTGTCGTGAATGGCTGTCCAAGAGTGACGCCGTCGATGCTGCCGTCGGCCGGCAGACTTGGTTCCGAAACCACTCCGTCACGGAGCATGGGCACCGATCCGGCACCCGTGCTTTTGTATTCGCTGTCGCGCACCTCCACGTAATACGTGTTCATGAGGCTGCGCCCGTCATCGCCGGTGTCGCTGCTGAGCGAGTCCATGCTGTTGAAAATCAGCTGGGCTTGGTTGATCAGCTGCGTATCGGTCTTCTGCAGCAGATAATTGCCCACCAACGTACGTATGGAAAAGGAGATGCCGATGGTGCCGATGGTCAGCAGCACGATGATGCAGGTGACCAGTTTCGTGCTCAGCGGAATCGCTTGAATCCTGCGGGTGAAACGGCTCCATACCTTGTTCTGCTTCGGCAGCGACCGGGGAGGCTGCATGGGGGCCGGAATGGCCGAAGGATTGGAGGCGTGGCCCGTGGACGGCGAATTGGGATTCTTGCTCATGGCTGAATCTAGTTCTTGGGAGCGCGAATCATATAGCCAATGCCGCGCTTGGTTTCGATCAGCGGCGTTACCTTGTGCTTGTCGCCGTTCTCATCCTCGATGACGATGCCATCGACCTTCTTGCGAAGATAGGAGATGTACGATTCGACGATGGCCGCGTCCCCGCCCCAATCGTATTGCCACACGTGATCGAGAATCTGCGCCTTGGACAGCACGCGGCCTTCATTGTCCATGAGGTAGCGAAGAAGCTTGTATTCGGTGGGGCTCAGGTCGATTGGCTGTCCGGCTCGGGACACGTCGTGCGAGTCCTCGTTGATTTCGAGATCGCCCACACGGATGATCGGATCGTCCTCCACCTGCTGCTGGGTGCGACGCAGGATGGCGCGGATTCGGGCCACGACCTCTTCGAGGCTGAACGGCTTGGTCACATAGTCGTCGCCTCCCACGGTAAGCCCCATGACCTTGTCTTGGGTGTCATCGCGAGCGGTCAGATACAGCACCGGCGTGGTGATGCCTTCCTGCCTGATGCGTCGGGTCACCGTGAACCCATCGATGTCCGGAAGCATCACATCAAGCACGATCAGATCCGGCTGCAGCCTTTCGATGACCTCGATGGCTTCGGATCCCGAAGCGGCCGTGTTCACTTCGAAACCGGCGAAATGCAGGGACGCCACCAGCAGCTCTCGGATGGACGGCTCGTCATCGACAACGACAATGGATGCTTCAATAGGCTTGCTCATGGCTTAAGCATCGCTCGCTTCACTGGATGTTTCCTGAACGGATTTTGAATCTTGCGTTGAAGCGGTATCCGGATTGACATAATCCTCGTTTTCCGATTCGGCGCCCCACTCTTTGACCGGTTGGATACGTTCGGCGACCGCACCATGACGGCCGCTATGGCGGCCCTTACGCCGATGCCCGATCACGCCCTTCTTGCGCAGGATATGGAACACCACCAGAAGCACCACCAGAAGCAGCAGCGCGCCGGCGAATCCTCCCACGCCAATCCATATGGTCCGCGACGAAGTCGAGGTCTTTTTCTGCACCGAAATCTGATTCATCATGTCGGTCGCGGACTTCGCCCAGTCCGGATCGCTTTCCATCAACGGTTTTTGCGCGGCATCGGACAGCGCGTCGACAGTCGACTTCTTCTTCAGCCATTCCTCCGAGTTCGAAGACACGGCCACCACCAGATTACCGTCATTCGAGGCAACCGCCAACATCACGGTATTCGGTTTCGGGTTCAACGATTCCAGCAGCGCGCTCACCCATTTATCCGGCTTGCCCTTGGCGTTGAAACTGTCCAGATACACCAAACGGACGGTGACGCCGGTCTCCTTTTTCGTCTGGTTGATGGCGTCCGTGATCTCCGAGACATTCGAACCGAGCAGATTCTGCGTGTCGGTGATGTCGTCCGTGGCTGTAATGCCCAATCCGGCACTGTCATCCGCATGGACCGGCGGAGTTATCCACAGCATCAAACACAAACCCAGCACGCTCGCCAGCAACATGCAAATCGCGATATTCCAACCTTTTGCCGTTCTGCCGCCGTTTCGCGACACGCCGACGGAACCCAAATGCATATGTTCTCCGACCACAGCTCCGTTTTTTTCGTTGCACACGCTCACTGATGACATAGCATCCACTGTACCGTCCGGTTGCGCCAACCGCGATCGCATGGAGAAACACACCAATCATCATTGAAAGGACCGGCACATGCCACAGTATCAAGTCGACAGCGAGCAGATTCAGTCCTCGAGCGCCGCCGTCAACGCCTCCATCCAATCCATCCGACAGGCCGTGCAGGGCATGTACGGCAATCTCAACAATCTGCAGAGCGTTTGGCGCGGCGGGGCTGCGACGCAGTTCACAGCGGTCGCCGAACAGTGGCGTGCCGCGCAGCAGCAGATGGAGCAGTCGCTTGAATCAATCCAGCGCGCATTGATGCAGGCCTCCACGTTGTATTCGGAGACCGAAATGCAGGCGTCGCGTTTGTTCGCGCAGTAGAAAGCGCGCGTAAGGCGCCTTCCAGATAAGCAAAGGCCCGCTCCCCATCGGGAAGCGGGCCTCATATCAGCTATTTGAGCTTATGGAAGCTTCCGGTCTTTCGATCAGTAGCCCATGTCGGCGCCAGCTGCCGGAGCGGCTGCCGGCGGTTCCGGCTTGTTGGCCACCACGGCTTCGGTGGTCAGGAACAGTCCAGCGATGGAAGCTGCGTTCTGCAGAGCGGAACGAGTCACCTTGACCGGGTCGGTGACGCCTGCGGCCAGCAGGTCCTCGTACTCGTTGGTGGCTGCGTTCAGGCCCTGGCCGTCAGGCAGGGAGCGAACCTTGTCGATCACCACATCGCCGGACAGGCCAGCATTTTCGGCGATCTGCTTGATCGGGGCTTCGACGGCACGGAACACGATCGCGGCACCGGTGGCCTCGTCGCCTTCGAGCTTGACGTCGTCCTTGGCCTTGGCGGCAGCCTGGATCAGGGCGACACCGCCGCCCGGCAGCAGACCTTCCTCGATAGCGGCCTTGGCGTTGCGCACGGCATCCTCGATGCGGTGCTTGCGTTCCTTGGCCTCAACCTCGGTGGCAGCGCCGACCTTGATGACGGCGACACCGCCGGCCAGCTTGGCCAGGCGCTCCTGCAGCTTCTCGCGATCGTAATCGGAATCGGTGTTGGCGATCTCGCCACGGATCTGAGCGACGCGAGCGGCCACGTCCTCCTTGGAGCCGCCACCGGACACGATGGTGGTCTCATCCTTGGAGACGATGACCTTCTTGGCGGTGCCAAGCACGGACATGTCGACGGAGTCGAGCTTCAGGCCCAGCTCATCGGACACCACCTGGGCACCGGTCAGGATGGCCATATCCTGCAGCATGGCCTTACGGCGGTCGCCGAAGCCCGGAGCCTTGACGGCGCAGGACTTGAAGGTGCCGCGGATGTTGTTCAGAATCAGGGTCGGCAGAGCCTCGCCGTCAACGTCCTCAGCGATGATCAGCAGCGGCTTGCCGGTCTTCATAACCAACTCGGCGATGTGGACGACATCCTGCTGGGAGCTCAGCTTGCCGGAGGTCAGAAGGATGTACGGATCCTCGAGAACGGCGGTCTGGTCCTCGGCGTTGGTCACGAAGTACGGAGCGATGTAGCCCTTGTCGAAGCGCATGCCCTCGGTGAAGTCAAGGTCAAGACCGAAGCGGTTGTTGTCCTCGACGGTCACGACGCCATCCTGGCCGACCTTGTCCAGAGCTTCGGCGATCTTCTCGCCGACTTCCGGATCAGCGGCGGAGATCGTTGCGGTGGCAGCGATCTGATCCTTGGTCTCAACGTCCTTGGCTGCTGCGACGAGTTCCTTGACGATGGCGTCGGCGGCCTTCTCGATGCCACGACGCAGCGCGATCGGGTTGGAGCCGGCGGTGACGTTCTTCAGACCCTCGTGCACCAGGGACTGGGCCAGCACGGTTGCGGTGGTGGTGCCGTCGCCTGCAACGTCATCGGTCTTCTTGGCGACTTCCTTGACCAGTTCGGCGCCGATACGCTCATACGGATCGTCCAGATCGATTTCCTTTGCGATGGAAACGCCATCGTTGGTGATGGTCGGAGCGCCGTAGGTCTTGTCAAGCACCACATTGCGGCCCTTCGGACCAAGGGTTACCTTGACGGTGTCAGCGAGCTTGTCGAGACCCGCGAGCATTCCCTGACGAGCTTCGTCGTCATATGCAATCATCTTTGCCATTGTTCCTCCACATATGGCTACACGGTATTATTTCCACCTTCGGAGCGACAATCAGAACCAGCCGTCAGCTGCCAGTTATCACTCTCACTCGTCGAGTGCTAATTCGCAGATTAGCACTCTCACGTCGAGAGTGCCAAACCCGATGACGTTCTTTGCGCTGTGAGCAAGATGTCAGTCGCATCGAATCAACTTGAAAAACGCCGGATTTCCAAGAAAATAAAAGAACCTCGCCTATGTTCGGGCGAGGTTCCAAACCGGTTCGGACGGCGTTTTTTCAGTTCAACAGCACCACAACGATCGGCGTGACCAATCCGCTGCTCTGCTGGACATTGGAGATTCCCAGCGTCTGCGCGACATTCTCCGCCGTCGCCTTGTCGGCCTCATTCTGATACCAGACAACCGTCTGGCTGGGAACGTTGCCGGTCGGATTGCTGGGCGTCACGCTGGTGTATCCGGCCTGGGTCAGGGCATCGGCCTTGCTCTTGGCGTAACCGGTGATGCTGGTGGCGTTCACCACGCGGATCTCGGTGGCCAGATTCACGCTCTGCTCAGAAGCCGCATCCTGGCCATTGTTCTGATCGTTATTCTGTTCCGCGTTCTGGTTGGCGTCCGAAGCGTCCTTCGACTGGCCATCCGAAGTACTGGTCTTCTTGCCGTCCTCGGACTTCTTGTTCTCCGTCTTGGCGTCTTTGGACGTGTCGTCCGTCTTCTTATCCGCCTTATCCGCCGTGGAGACGGACGATGAAGAGTCCTCCTTGGCCGACCAAGGCATTCTCAGGTTGCTGATCTCACCAGAATAGACTCCCCAGAACAGCAAGCCGGCGAGCAGAGCCACAATCACGACAATCACATACGGCAGAGCCCTGGACGCCATGGAACGTGCGCCACGGTGCACGCCCATCGGTCCCGCCGGAGGATTGTCGAACATATCCTTGGCGTAGGATTCGTAGGTCTCCTTGTCCTGCTTAGCCATTTTCTGCAACCTCATTTCTCACACTTACCGCCCCAGTGTACCGGCCCGTGCAGTCAGCCCACAATCAGCATCGTCGATTTTGCGCGTATTCGACACGTTTCCGCATGGAATCGGCATGGACATCCACAGGGCACGTCGTACAGTGGGAAAGTATGACTCATATCAAACCATTGAAGGATCTTGTGGAGCCCGGATGGGCCCAGGCCCTCGCCGATGTCGAACCCCAGATACATCTCATGGGAGACTTTCTGAGGTCGGAAATCGCGGCGGGACGTAAGTACCTTCCGGCCAGCAGGAACATTCTGCGCGCGTTTACCATTCCATTCGACGACATCAAAGTGCTTATCGTCGGCCAGGATCCCTACCCCACGCCGGGCCATCCGGTGGGACTGAGCTTCTGCGTGGCACCGGACGTCAAGCCCATTCCGCGCAGTCTGGCGAACATCTACACCGAGCTGACCGACGATCTGGGCGTGCCCATGCCGGCCAACGGCGACCTGACACCCTGGACCAAGCAGGGCGTCATGCTGCTCAACAGATGCCTGACCGTCGAACCGGGAAAGCCGGGAAGTCATCAGGGGCGAGGCTGGGAAGTGGTCACCGACGCGGCCATCAGCGCATTGAACAATCGCCGTCGGCCTGACGGCAGCGTCAAGCCTCTGGTCGCGATTCTGTGGGGACGAAAGGCGCAGACGTTGGAGCCCCTGCTCACCAACGCTTTCATCATCAAATCCCCCCATCCAAGTCCGATGTCCGCCCGCTACGGATTTTTCGGCTCGAAACCGTTCTCCCGCGCCAATCAGGCGCTAATCGAAGCAGGAGAACAGCCGGTGGATTGGACCCTCCCGTCAGCTTGACCCGTTAGAGTAGCAACCATGGCTTTATTCCCTCCAAAGAATCCGGCGCCAGCACCGGCACCCATCCCCATGCCCGCAGCCGCAAGACCAACCACGCTGTCGGCCGAAGACATCGCACGCGCCAGGAACATCGGTTCGCAGATTCGCGGACGTTTCGCGCAGACCCTGGTCGGACAGGACAATCTTCGTGAATCGCTGATCACCACTTTGGTGGCCGGCGGTCATATCCTCATCGAATCCGTCCCGGGTCTGGCAAAAACCACTGCCGCGCAGACCTTGGCCACTTCGGTGTCCGGCTCGTTCAAACGTGTGCAATGCACTCCCGATCTGATGCCTTCGGACCTGGTCGGCACTCAGGTCTTCGACTTCGCCACGCAGAAATTCTCCACGCAGATCGGCCCGATCCACGCCAATTTCGTGCTGCTCGACGAAATCAATCGTTCCAACGCGAAGACCCAGTCCGCCATGCTTGAAGCCATGGCGGAGGGCGCGACCACCATCGGAGGCCAACGCATCGCGCTGCCGAAACCATTCATGGTCATCGCAACGCAGAATCCAATCGAGGAAGAGGGCACCTTCAATCTTCCCGAGGCGCAGATGGACCGTTTCATGATGAAGGCCGTACTGACCTATCCGACAGCGCAGGAAGAGCAACGCATGCTCGCCATGCTGACCCGCCGCGGCTCCGATACCGTAGACCAGCACGCGCTCACCGGTGACACCGTTTCCATCAGCGACGTCGAATTCCTGCGTTCCGCGGCACGTCGTGTGCACGTGTCCGATGCGATCATGCAGTATGCGGTCAATATCGCGGCCACCTCCCGTGGCGCTGGAACCAAGCCCGTCCAAGGACTTTCCTCGCTCGTCAGGCTGGGCGCCTCGCCGCGCGCGTCCATCGCGCTGGTGCGCATAGGACAGGCCAACGCGCTCCTGCAGGGACGAGATTACGTCATTCCTGAGGATGTGAAGGCGTTCGCCCACGAAGTGTTGCGCCATCGTATTCTGATGACGTTCGAAGCACTTGCTGATGGCGTCACCAGCGACCAGGTGGTGGATTCGATCGTGCAGGCGGTCCCCGTTCCATGATCGACCAGATCCGTTCCGACGATCCGATCCGCAGAAAAATCGAGACGCTTGGAACCACGCTGAGTCTGCCGACGGTACGCAAGGCGCTCGGCATACTCGAAGGCGCGCACGCATCGAACAAACGCTTCGGCGCCGACGATGTCGTGGATATCCACGCCTATGAGCCGGGAGACGAGGCGAAACGCATCGATTGGAAGACCAGTGCCCGAGCGGGACGTCCAATGGTGGTGCAGCGTGAGCGTCCCTCCACTTCGAAGGCATGGTTGCTGCTTGACGTCGGACAGGAAATGACCGCCGCATGCCCTTCCTCGGAACAGGCGTACCAGGTGGCGGCAAACGCCTTATGCATGTTCGCCGCGCTCAGCCTGCGCCGAGGCGACGAAGTGTCCATGGTGTTCGGCGACAGCGCTTCCATCACCCGGGTGCCGTTCAACGGTGGCCTGGCGCAGTTCGAACGAACCTTGGATACGGCATTGCAGCGCGAGTGGACCAGGCCCCGCAATATCGACGCGTTGCTGGAATACGCACGCCGCATTCGGGACAAAGAGGCGCTGGTCGTCATCGCCACCGAGGAGCATGCGTTGGAGGAACGTCATTTGAGCGCCATCCGCACGATTGCAAGGACACATCCGATGGTGCTCATCGATGTGGCCACCATCAATCCGTTTGATGTCAGCCATGCGCGCGTGGTGCTTGACGGGGCTGGAAAACGACGCGTGCCTGCGTTCCTGCGTAGGGGAAACACAGCTGGGCAAGTGCGAACGCATCGTGAATACCTGGCTGCGTCCATTCGCCATGAGCTGAATCGCTGTGGCTCGACGGTAATTCGATCCGATTCCAGCGAACGCATGTTCCATGAGTTCGTGCGCATGGTTTCCACGGCTTTGGCCCAGTCCACACGTAACCAATTGAGAGCCCCGTCCGTATTGTCGTTGGGAGACAAGGCATGATGCTCTTCCTTGCCGAGGATGACCTCGTCATCAAGGACCAGATTCATCTTGAGAACGGTTTGGCCGTCGTCATCGCGGTCTGTCTGTTGCTTGCCGTCGTTTTGGTGGCTCTTGTGGTCTGGCTTGCCCGGCCGAGCCGGAAGCCCGCAAAAATAGTCAATCGCGGCCGACATGACGCGCTTGCCGGCAAAACCGTCTGGCATCAGCGTATCGATGATGTTGTGTCCCGCCATGCCCAGGGGGAGCTGGAGCGCGAGGAGGCTTTCGCACAGCTGGCCGCAATCGCCAGGGATTTTGCTTCCACTGCCACCGGAACGGACGTGCGCAACCAGACGCTCACCGACATCGAAGAGACGCCTCGGACCACGGGGAACCAGCAGGGTCTCACCTTGCTCAGGCAAACCATCGAGGCATTGTATCCGCCGGAATTCGCGGATGCCGAGCGCAATCACATCGCCAGGCAGGCCACGGTCGAGCAGGCTGGCGAATGGGTGGCCAATCTTGTGGAAAGGTGGCGATAGATGCAACTGTCATGGCATTGGCCTTGGGTCTTTCTGGCAGGCGTCATCGTGGTGCTGGCCGTTGCCGGCGTCACGTTGCTGGTGGCCGCGCGCCACAAAACCGATGACATCGAGAGTGCCCGCACCTTCAGCCTGGATGATGACCTCAACACGGAATCCGCATCGAGATTATTCCGCCAGTGGAGGGTTCTTTCCCGTTTGGCGGTGATTCTTCTAGTGGTCGCGTTGGCACTCGCCACGGCTCTGGTGGCACGTCCCAGCACCGTGGATGAAGGCGAGGAGAAGGCCAGCAGCCGAGACATCGTGCTGTGCTTGGATGTTTCCGGCTCGGCGCTCCCCTACGACCGCGAGGTCATCGACACCTACCGTCAACTCGTCGACAGCTTCAAGGGCGAGAGAATCGGCCTGAGCATCTTCAATTCGACGTCACGTACCGTTTTTCCGTTGACCGACGACTACGAACTGGTGTCCAAACAGCTTGACAAAGCCAGCAGCATCCTCGCAGGCGTCGAGTCCCAAGACGATATCGACAAGATGAAGGACAGCGATTATCAGGCGATTTCCGACTGGCTGGAAGGCACGCAGAACCGTAAGGAGTCCACTTCGCTGATTGGCGATGGCGTGGTGAGCTGCGCGGCCATGCTTCCCGGATTCGCCTATGGGAACGCAAGCGCCGACAATGCCGAGCGTCAGCGCGCCGCATCCATCGTGCTTGCCACGGACAACGTCGTTTCCGGAAAACCAACCTATACGCTTGACGAGGCGCTGAACCTGACCAAGCAGGCCCAAATCACCGTGGATGGATTGTTTTCCGGACCGAAGCAGAGCGAGGCCGACGAGACCACCCAGAAATTCAAATCCGCCATCGAAGCTCATCATGGGGTGTTTCTCACCCAATCGAATGGAGCATCCGTCTCTTCGCTGGTCAAGGAAATCGAATCTCGGCGGAACCATGAAAACGAGTCGAGCAACAAGGCCGCCATGGTGGATGCTCCCGGATGGTGGACACTGGCCTTGGCCATCGTTTTGATGGTCTGGCTGGCATTGGCTTGGAGGTTGAGGAGATGAACCATCTGACGCTTTCCCCTGCTTTGGGTTGGCCTGTCGGCGGAGCCGTCGCCGTGGTTCTGCTGGCCTGCGCCATTGCGCAGATCGTATTGCATGTTCGTCGCCGCGCTGACAGCGACGAAACCGTTTGGGCATGCGTTCGGCGCGTATTGCTTTGTCTGACGGTGTCGGTCATGGCATTGACGCCCAGTATCGTGGCGCCGACCAATAGCCGTGCGGTGAACGCCACCGACGTGGTGGTGGCCGTTGACGTGACCGGTTCCATGGCCGTCAAAGACGCGCAATATGGTTCAGCCGAACAGTCAAGCCGTCTCGACGTGGCAAAACAAGCCGTGAAGGACGTCACCGCGCTATATCCCAATTCCAGTTTCGCCGCTTTGCGATTCGGAGCTTCCGGCACGTTGGACGTGCCGTTGACCCCGGATTCGAACGCGATCGACAATTGGGCGGATACACTCGCGCCCGAGGCGACTTCCGTTTCGGCCGGTTCGACGTTGGATGCCCCTATCGACCAGCTGCTGCTGACCTGCAAGTCCATTCATGATCAGCATCCCGATGATGCGATCGTGCTGTACCTGTTTTCCGATGGAGAACAGACCTCGTCAAAGGCACGGCGCACGTTCTCATCATTGCGACGATACCTATCCGATGCCTTCACCGTAGCCATCGGCAGCGAGCAGGGAGGCAACATTCCCGTAATCGCCGACGGCGTCGATGGAAATGCGGACCAGTGGGTCACCGACCCTGATACCGGCAAACCCGGAGTGTCACGCATGAACAAGGATGAGATGGCGTCCATCGCCGACGAGTTGAGCGGTACCGCGCTGGTGTTGAACGCCTCCAACACCATGCGTGACGGCGTGTCCAAGGAAGCGTCCGATAAGTGGCGAGTCACCCAAACCACCAAGAAGCGCACCAGGACGATGCCCGTCGTATGGCCACTGGCCATCGTCACGCTGCTGCTGCTCGCATGCGAATTGGGGGCTTGGATAATTCAGTCGAGGAGTTTGCTATGACCAGAACAACCATGAAACCGCGTGCCTCGCTGACGGTTCGCATCGTTTTGGCCGTCATGGCGGCGTTGCTGGTCATGGCCGCCCTATGGGCCATAGTGAATCTCGCAGCCGTCAATAGCTACAACCAGGCCACGCAAAGCCTGCAGGAGAACATCTCGACCAGCAGAAAAGACGATGCCGATTGGGACAAGCTGCACACCAGGCAACAGCAGACGGACGCCCAATTCAACGAGGCATCAGCCATGAAGCCACTGCTGCTGCCCCAAGTGCGCGAATCAATCGAGCATAACAGTCATGTTTCCAGCCAGCTTACGGATCACGCGTCCAAGAAGATCAAAGCCGAGCAGAGCGATCAGTCCGCTTCCGCGGATTCAAACACCGCCGACGCTCAGGAATCGGGTAAATCAAGTCACAAGAACGACGAAAACCTATCCGACGAACAACGTCGGAAAATAGAGGAGCTATTGGCTCAGAACGCCCAATCCACGCAATCGGATTCCAATGACGATTCAGGTTCGGCTGCGAAAAAGAACCCAAGCACGTCATCCTCGCAGACCAAACCCTGGTAGGGGGCTTTTCGAATATAGTTATCCACATGCCGTCGACGTGGTTTTCGTTGTTTTTCCAATAACGACACGCCGACGGTTTTTCATAGACTCGTTCTTTGACCACAAGCTCTGTTTTCCGATTGGCGTCAACACCGAATGTGGTCAAATGGCTGCCATGAACGTTTCAAATGCTTTTCTTGGTGCCGCCCCAGGCATCGCAGCCTTCAATTCGTTGGCATCTCTGTCGGAAATGTCCTGTCGTTGCCGAATTGGCGTGCGGACCACCCAAACATTGATCAATGCGAAACTTGTTACCGCGTCACGGCTTCTCGATGGACTTGATGCGGCAATAGCCTCCAACAGACTGGCCGACTGGACCGGCACCGCGGCCGAGGAATACCGCACCCGTCTCGATCGCATCGCACGGCAATCCGCTCTGCTACGTGATGATATGATCGCCACGTCACGTCTTCTCTGGTCGGCAGGTGCGGCATGAACCAACGAGTGACGGCCCGCATCGTTGGCGGAAAGAGATTCACCACCGCCGAATACCGGGAATACTTCAATGCTTCAAGAATCCTCAGAGACCAAGCGAATCGTCTTGGCACTTCCCGTAGATCCTTCATTGCCGCAGGCTATGAACTCAAAATCCACCCTCGCGCCACACCGCTCCTGTCCGCTTTGACCGGGGCAAGTCCACGGTGTACGGCGCAGGACCATATCGAATTGCCGTACCGGCAGCTGCTCGGACGTTGCGAAGCACATGCCGAGGCCCTGCAATCCATGGCATCCCAGCTTAATGAGCTATCCTCATTGATCGCACAAGCCCAATCCTTATACGCCCAAGCTGAGGAAGCCAGCAGGAAAGGGCTGAATATCATGTTGCGAGGGCTTTTCATGTCATCACGGAAATCCGCGATTCTCGCCTTGACCGCCAGCGCACTGATGGGGGTAAGACGCAGTTACGCCAAAGAGGGGAAATTCAACAAATTCTATCTTGTGGAATCCACCGCATGGATGCAGGAAAGCTTCGTGAGCGTCCTCGGAGAGCATGCGAGCCGATTGAACATACAGGAACGGCCTTCAAAAGACACGTCCATCCTGGAATACATCACGAAAACCTTATTCATGATCACCAAACCGGGAGCGGCTATAGCAGAGGGGCTTTCCGGCAAAGGCTCGGTCAATCGCGGTCTTAAGAAAATCGACAGACTGCTCATACCGTACTTCGACAAAGACCATGGAGACAATCTCTCCGTAACCCGTGTGTATCCGAAAACCAAAGTGGTCAGAGGCGGTACAAGCACGAAGGACGCCATCGCCGACCAACGGCGGCTGTCCGAAGGACCTCTCAACGGCGAACGTGAAAGCGGTCTGGAATACGGAACCATCGCATGCTGCAAGTACCGCAAAGCCAATGGCACATATGCTTGGAGGATCATCATTCCCGGGACCGACGGCAATCACGATTCGCCTATGGACTGGTACACCAATTTCGAGCTGATGAGTGCCGATGAGCGGCAGCGCGGAACCGCGGAAAGCCTCCGTTTCCTGGATGAGACCATGAAACAGGCCGGCATCCAGCCGGATGATCCCGTGGAAATCGTCGGCCATTCGCAGGGCGGCATCATCGCGGCAGCGGCGGCGACGGATTTCCAAGATAAATACGACATCCAACATATCGCCACGCTTGGCTCCCCGATAGCGAATTTCGAGATTCCCGAGAAAACACGGGTCACCGCCATCGAGATGGATAATGAAGGCATCGCGGCACTTGACGGGGAGGCTAACCCCCATACGGAGAACTGGCTCACCATACGATGCTCCGTCCATGAGGAGGATGCGCCGAAGAGGGCTTTTCCAGGAGCCGAAGTCAGTGATTCGTCTGGGGAGAAGAACTCCACGCACTACCCGAAATACCATGAAGCGGGATACCGGTACGCCTACGACACCGGAAACAAATCCGTGCTGGACCATGACCGTCATTTCCAAGAGGTCGTGGAAGGCGAGCTGGAGAAGGTCCAGTATTATGAGGGACGCATCAGCAAATGACGGGACCAATGGTTCACGGCTGAACGTATGCTGTTGTCTATGAAGCTTACTGACATCTCCCCCGCAATCGCACTGACCCCTCTTGACGGCCGCTACCACAAGCAGACCGCTCCCCTTGTCGAATACATGAGCGAACCGGCGTTGAACCGCGAGCGCATGCGCGTCGAAGTCGAGTGGATGATTCTGCTTGCCAACGGTTTCGAGGGCAACGGCAATCAGACCATCGTTCCGGGTGTCAAGCCGCTCACCGATGATGAGCAGGCGTATCTGCGTTCCATTCCGGAGAATTTCGGAGCCGAAGGCATTGCCCAGCATGCCGCTTATGAGGCTAAGACCCACCATGATGTGAAGGCCGTGGAGTATTACATCGACGACCAGCTGGAGAAGGCCGCCGATGTGTTAGGTCATGACACCCAGCTGACCGGATTGAAGACTCTCGTGCATTTTGCCTGCACGTCCGAGGATATCAACAACCTGTCCATCGCCCGTTGCGTGAAGAACGGTGTGGAGCAGGTGTGGCTGCCCGCAGCCCAGGCCATTGTCGACCATCTGGCGCAGAAGGCCGACGCCTACCGCGACAAGGCCATGCTGTCGCTGACCCATGGACAGCCTGCCACGCCGACCACGCTGGGCAAGGAACTGGCTGTTTATGTGTATCGTCTGAACCGTCAGCTCAACAAGGTCAAGGCCCAGGAATATCTCGGTAAGATCAATGGCGCGACCGGCACATTCGGTGCGCATCTGGCCGCCTGCCCTGATGTTGACTGGGTGGCCGTCTCCCGCGAGTTCGTCACCAACCGTATGGGTCTGACGTGGAATCCGTTGACCACGCAGATCGAATCGCATGATTGGCAGGCTGAACTGTACGGTACCATCAGCCACACCAACCGTATCCTGCACAACCTGTGTGTGGACGTGTGGATGTACATCTCCCGTGGCGTGTTCGCGCAGGTACCGGTCAAGGGCGCGACCGGTTCCTCCACCATGCCGCACAAGGTCAATCCGATTCGTTTCGAGAACGCCGAAGCCAATCTGGAGATCTCCTGCTCGCTATTGGACACTTTGTCGGCGACGCTGGTCGAATCGCGTTGGCAGCGCGATCTGACCGACTCCACCACGCAGCGCAACATCGGCTCCGCGCTGGGCTATTCGCTGCTGGCGTTGAACAATCTGATGGGTGGTCTGAACTCCATCCATCCGAACGATGTTGCCATCCAGGCCGAGCTCGATTCCAATTGGGAGGTGCTCGGCGAGCCGATCCAGACCGCCATGCGAGCCTGCGAGCTTGCAGGACTGCCGGGTATGGATAAGCCGTACGAGAAGGTCAAGGAGCTCATGCGCGGTCACGAGATCTCCAAGGATGACGTCGAACGGTTCATCGACCAGCAGGCCTTCGACGAAGCCACTGCGGCGCGTCTCAAGGCGTTGACTCCGGCGACATACACCGGAGTTGCCAGCAAGCTGGTTGACTTCGACCGCTGATAACGCATCGCCACACTCATCTTGCGGATGATACGCCTTGGGGCGGCTGTGTTTTCACACAGCCGCCCCAAGGCGTATCATCGGAGACGATAATAGGTGCATGTCACCCGGACGTATTCACCCACGTACCTATAAAGCAGGTCAATAGTGTCTCACGACTTCCCAACCAGCAAACACGAAACGCGCATTGAGGATGTTCCGCCGAAACGGAACCGCGATTTCGCGGATCTGCTCCATGCGCTGTTCGCCGTGCTTGTCGGCGCGGCCGTCATCCTGTTCTCCATCTACTTGCATGGCACCACCTCCGGAGTGGAGTCCGACGTGCGTTCCGCGGGCCACGTGGTCAGTTGGCTCATGGATGTGCCGACATCGCTGTTGCAGCAGATCGCCATAGTTTTCATTACCGTCAGCGTGCTTATCCAGCTGCTCATCGCCAAGGAATGGCTGCAAAGTGTGGTTTCCGCCATCGCCCTTATTCTCGGTTTCGCTGCGATATGGGGCATATCCGCTCTTATCAGCGGCTCGGGCAATGACACCCTCATCATGTCCATGATGTCCAACGGCACTTCCGTGGGAACCGGACTGCTTCCCGATTTTTATGCGGCGATGGCCTCATTCCTTACCGTCGCCGGACCGCGTCGCACCCGTTCCGGCACCAAATGGGGCTGGAACATCCTCTACACGGTCGCCGTGCTGTTCGTGGTGCTGTCATGGAATTCGCTTTCCGGCGTGCTGGTCTCCTTTGCCGCGGGACGTGCCTTGGGCATGCTGATCCGTTTCATGCTCGGCACACAGACCAACGGAGCTTGGGGCAACCAGGTGGCGCAGGCGCTCCGTTCCATCGGCATCGACGTGGCGTCGCTCTCCCGCAGGCTCGCGACCTACACCGATTCCGGCATGCTGAAGACCACATTGGACGATGATCTGACCGAGAACTCACGCATCTACGACGCCATCGACGTCGACGGCCACCAATACACGGTATCCGTTCTCGATAACCAAGTGCATATGGCAGGCTATCTCAACCAGCTATGGCAATGGGTCAGGCTGACCGGGGTCTCCATGCGCCGTGACCGTTCCTCCTTCGACGCCATCCACCACCATTACGCGATGATTCTCGGCCTGCAGAACGCCGGATTGACGGTGCCGGGAGTCTACGGAGTCGCAGACAGCAGCGAATCGTCCATTCTGGTGTTTCACCGCGACCACATGCCCTTGGAATGCAATCCGAACACCATGTCCGACCATGACATGGAATTGTTCATGACCTATCTGTCCGAAGCGCACCGGCACGGCTTCACCCATCGTCGAATCACTCCCGAAACGTTGTCGCGCATGGAAAACGGACAGCCGGTGATCGCAGGATGGCAGAATGGCGACTATGGCAGCGCGCCGCCAAACTATGCGCTGGACAAAGTACAGCTGCTGGTTCTGCTCGGCGCGCTGAACGGCATCGACCGTGCGATCGCATGCGCCCGCAGGACGTGGGGCGACGAGCAACTGATCGACCTGGCGCCATTCATCCAGAAGGCGGCGGTTCCGGCGGCGATACGCGCCCTGCCCGCCTGCGACAAGCACATGCTCAACACGCTGCGTTCCCGTATCGCGGCTTTGGCTCCGCAGGAGGTCGCGGATTCCATGGAAACGGTTACGCTGTCGCGGTTCAGTTTCCGTTCCTTCATCGCAATCGCGCTGCTGGTCGTCGCCGTGTATGTGGTGTTCACCCAGATTCAACCGGCCGAAATGATCAAGGCGGTCAAAGAGGCCAACATCGCCATGGCTCTGGTATGCGTGCTGTTCGGACTGCTGGCTTGGTTCGGATCGGCCATGACCCTTGGCTGTTTCATGGATGCCGATAAACGCAATCCGATCGGCTTGTACTGTTCCCAAATGGCTTCGGGCTTCACCGCGGTCTCCATGCCCGCCGGCGTCGGCCCGGCCTTTGTCAACCTGCAGTTCCTGCGCAAGAGCGGCTACCGCAATACCGCGGCCACCGCCATCATGAGCGCCGTATGGGCGGTGCAGGGCGGCACCACCATCATTCTGCTGCTGCTGATCGGCATCTTCACCGGACGCAACACACTGTCCGGCATGATTCCCACCAACACGCTGATTTTGGTGATCACCATCGTCGCATTGGTGATTTCCGCGGCCATGGCCATTCCCCCGGTGCGGCACATCGTCACGGAGAAGTACCTGCCCATCGTCAATTCCTACGCACGCAGTCTCGTCAACGTGTTGTCCCACCCGAAGAAGCTGGCCTTCGGCATCCTCGGCGCATTGGTGCTCAACATCTCGACCGGATTGGGATTCTGGATTGCATTGATGGCTTTCGGATGCCACACCAATCCGGTGGAGACCACATTCATCTTCCTGCTGGCGAATACGCTCGGTTCCGCAGTGCCGACACCAGGCGGCCTTGGCGCGGTCGAAGCCGCGTTGTCCGTGGCCTTCACCGCCGTGGGCATCCCCTCCACCATCGCCGTCTCCGCTACTCTCGTCTACCGAATCGCCTTCTATTGGCTGAGAATTCCAATGGGAGCCGTGGCTATGAAATGGCTGGACAGGCATAATTTGATCTAGCCCAACCCCCCGTTAGGGTTTTTTCTCCCCCTATGCTGAATCAAAAGGGCCAAAACCCTTGGAAAATGGCATTTTTGGCACATGCGTGCGCTATCATTGCAATGAACGTGGATGTTCATAAGCGGAATATCCCCTGACTCAAGAAGGATGCTTTATGGCATACAACAAGTCTGATCTCGTCTCGAAGATCGCCCAGAAGTCCAACCTGACCAAGGCTCAGGCTGAGGCTGCGGTGAACGCTTTCCAGGACGTGTTCGTCGAGGCAATGCAGTCCGGCGAAGGCCTGAAGCTGACCGGCCTGTTCTCCGCCGAGCGCGTCAAGCGCGCAGCCCGCACCGGCCGCAACCCGCGCACCGGCGAAACCATCGAGATTCCGGCAACCTACGGCGTTCGCATCTCTGCCGGCTCCCTGCTGAAGAAGGCCGTCACCAAGTAAGTCGACCACGCAGACCTATATGAGAGGTTTCAACCACGGATGGTTGGAACCTCTCTTTTTTCTTTTTATAACAGGCAAAGGCAATGTCATCCCACACTATGCGCTATGATACTAGACAATATGACTAGATAAAGGGGGATGTCATGGTCGACCAACGCAGACAGATCATCGACGAAATCCACAAACTCAACATCCTGCTCATCCACACCAAGCTCAAAACGACACGTGCCCGGACCGTGGCTCGCGCCACCACACACGTGCGGAACGTCGACGCGGCAAGACGGGGAACGGTTCCACGGCCCAAGCCGTCCAAACCCATCGAAGCCGACGTTCATATGCTCGACTGCCTGAACGACGAGGAACTTTCCACTCTCGGCGAACTGCTGCAGCGTATCATCGACAACACCGATACCAAACTTCTGGATGAGGAGATTTCCGAACGCCGCAAGGCGATCCACGAATTCCTCATGCTGAACCATACGGATGAGGAGGTGCGGGAATGAGCGTCGGGCAGGAACATGATTCCGGTGCGGACGATCCGGATCTCATCCGTCTCAACAAGCGTTCGCTATTCACCCCCAGCGCGTCAGTGGCTGTGGAGCAGCATTCAGCCGTGCCGCACGTGTCGCGAAGCACCTACGGTACGGCGAAGGTCGAAGGCAGACTCACCTCCCCCAACGCCAGGGTTCCGGAAATCATCACGCAGCGTTGCGGCGGCATCACCGTCAAAGGTCATACGCTCAAATCGTTCGCCTATACCACCGATGCGGTCATTATCCGCAACACGAACGCGAACGCCATCCTCGCGGTGTACCCTTTCACCGGCGAACCGGTGATCACGCAGGCGTTGCTCACCGTGGCGCAGATGCCGCTGTTCGTCGGCGTGGGTGGAGGCACCACCACCGGTCCGCGTGTGGCAGAGCTGGCCATGGTGGCGGAGATGCAGGGCGCGGCCGGCGTGGTCATCAACGCGCCGGCACCGGCGGAAACCATCGAAACGACCATGTCGATGGTGGACATCCCCGTCATCGCCACGGTCACGGAGGATGATGAAATCACCGAATGCAAGATTCTTGCCGGTGCGGCCATCATCAATGTGGCAGCCGGTGCAAGAACCGCGCAAGTCGTGGCAAGCATCCGCGCGCATCATCCGGAAATCCCGATTCTGGCTTCGGGCGGAGGTCGTGAAGACCGTATTCTCGCCACCATTGATGCGGGCGCCGACGCGATCACGTGGACGCCGCCAAGCGCGCAACAACTCCAGTCGCAGATGATGGCCAAATACCGTGGAGAAGTCTGAGCGGCAGTTACAATCCGACCAACCAATATCAAAAGCCTGCGGTGGAGACGAGTCTTCCATCGCAGGCTTTTGGCTACTGCAAAGCCTCTAGTATCGTGAGGAACCGGTCGGACGGTTGTGCGTCGAACGGATCAAGCAACGTCACGTCCATCCTGTTCGGCGAGGTCAGCGATAGTCGCGTCCAATCACAGGAATATTGCGCGTTGTGCGATCGTGCCGACTGGATGAACCGTCCACGCAGTGCGGCGCGGGTATCGTGGGGAGGAACATCGATGGCCTCATGTGCTTGTGACTCGTTGACCAACGTGCGCATGGCTCCGCGACGGCACAGCGAGGCGTACAGCGCGCCGTTGGCCACGTCATGGTAGTCCATGTCCAACTGTTCCAACTTGCTGACGGAGAGTCGGCTCCCCGCACGGTTGCGGAGCATGTCGAACAGCCGTCGTTTGGCAAGCCAATCGACCTTGTCGGCGAACGTTTCGCTAGCCCCCGAGCGGAACGCCTCTATGACACGCCTCCATTGGCGAATCACCTCATGCACGTCCGTGCGCGGCAACGAGGAGCACACTTCGGGATGTTGTCCAACGAATCGTTCGACGATTTCAAGATAACGTTCCTGAATCGCTACGGCACCGCCTTCCATGACAGTGCCGTCTGCCATGTCGAAGGACGCTTCGACGCCCGTCAGGTCACGGCTTACCTTATGGTTGGCCGCACTGGCGTCAGCGAAGGAGAATCGGGCGAACCCGGAATCCTTGCCTTCGCGCCCGGCCTGTTCGATGACGCACAACACCAGATGCGTGGTGGCGAGCTTCATCATCGTGGCCCACTGGGACCGGTTCGAATCGCCGATGATCACATGCAGCCGTCTGAACGCGTCAGGATCGGCATGCGGTTCGTCGCGCGTGTTGACCATCGGACGCGAGCGCGTGGTGGCCGATGAGACCGCCTCATCGAGGAAATCGGCACGCTGCGTGATCTGGAAGCCCTGCTCCCCCATACGTCCTGCGCCGGTGAACAGCTGCCGGGTGATCAGGAACGGCAGCAGCTCCTGTTCGATCGTCTTCAACGGCACGAACCGTCGCACCAGGTAATTCTCATGGCAGCCGAAGGAATGCCCGGCGGAATCCACATTGTTTTTGAACACATGGACCGTGGAGCCGGCTCCCTGGATGGAGCGCAGACGACGTTGGGCGTCCAGGGCAAGATCCCTCATCACCAATTCGCCGGCCGCATCCAATGCCAGCGCGTCCATCGGATCCCGGGCTTCCGCCGTGGCGTACTCGGGGTGCGAGCCGACATCAAGGTAGAGTCTTGAACCGTTTTCAATATATGTGTTGGTGGATCTCGCTTCGGCCACAATCGGCTGGAACATCATCATCGCCGTCTGTCCGGCGTCGCATGGGCGGTCCGAACCGGTCACGCTCACACCGTATTCGGTTTCGATGCCGAAAATACGGGCGAAGGATTGGATTTCGTCCTTGGTATGGGCGTCAAGCGGCGCTGTGGAATGGTTGCCGCTGTCACGCAGCTGCGGCATCACTCGCCGCCTTTTTGGACGAAGCTGCCCACATATTCCTCGGCGTTGGATTCGAGGACCGATTCGATGTCGTCCAGCACCGCGTCAAGCGCATCGACCGTGTCATCGATCTGGGTGCCAGCCTGCGCAATGGTCTCATCCTCGTCATGTTTTTGTTCGGCGGATTGCATCTGCTCAAATTTCTGGGGCATGGTCCTTCCTTTCTCCGAAAGCGTCTTTGCGGGTTCTCCTGCGAATAGCATACTGCCCCACACCTTAACCCAGGTGTGGGGCAGTCAATCAGTCTTATGCCAAATACTGGCGCAGATCATCGGTAATCAGACCGTTGGTGGCGAGTACGTCGTTTTCCTGACGCCAGTGGACAAGATCGCCGTTCCACCGGCTCAGATGCCCCTGCGCTTCCCAGACCACGACGGCTCCGGCGGAAACCGCGGGAACGTCCCACTTGTGCAGATGCGCTTCGAAATACGCGTCATATGTACCGTCCGCCACCTTGCACAAATCCAAGGAGGAGGGGCCGACGCGCTTGATGTCGGCCGGACGGCCGGCGATACGCGACACCACTTCAAGCGCGCGCTTGGATTCCTCCGGCACATGGGACATGCCGAAGCTCACCACCGCATAGTCAAGGGACGGGGTGGTGGACGGCATGATCTTCTCGCGTTTGTCTCCAAGCGGCGTCTTGCGGATGCGGATGGCTCCGGATCCGCGCACCGCCAGATAGGTCAGGCCAAGCGCCGGAGCATGCACCACCGAAAGGATCGGCTGCGCGGAGCATTGGTCGTTGAACTCGAACAGTGAGACGGTGATGGTCCATTCCGGCATGCTGCGCACGAAATTGATCGCGCCGTCGATGCCGCCAACGCACCAATACCGTTCCCCCGGATGGCATTCTTCCGGACGGAACTGCCAGAAACCATCGAACACATCCACATACGTGATGCGGTTGCTGATGAATTGCGCCAACCGCTTATCGATGTCGGAGGTGAAGCTCAGATGATTGTCCGTCATTTCAAAACTTTTCAGATCACGCGGATTCATTTGATCGTTCAACGCGTGCTTGCCTGCATCTTGCAGGATACGGGCCACTTCGAGGGCCACTTGCCTCAATTCCATGTAGTATGCCTTTTCGTTTCCTCATAACCGGCTTGGACGCACCCTCTCCCTCAAGCGTCCTGCCGTGTGGTTCATCGAATATGGGTATGGCCTCTACCATCACCTACGGCAATGGTACCCGCACAACATGAGATTCAACGCAGGGATTCCACGATTCCGCTCGCAGTGTGGACACGCTCGAACGCTTCGGAACACAAGGATTCCGTGAATTTCAACGGATTGGACATGTCCAACGAGACCATCGAATTCTCCACGTTTTCATCACCGGACGACTCGCCGCGCACCGTAAGGTGGGACCACGACGCCGCAACGACCTGTTCGGGGAAACGTCGTACGATCTCCGCGCGCAGCCATGCGCGTGTGTCGGCCGGCGCTTGGCCGACCGCCTCGGCAAGCTGCTTATCCGTCACCAGTCGTTCGGTCTGTCCGGCAAGCCGGGTGAAAATCGAATCGGCCGGATCGAGCGCGGCCCATTTCAGATCGACCGCGGCCAGGCGCCGATCGGTCCAATCCGAACCGGTCTTGCGGCGTAGCTTCTCCAGCAACTGCCATTTGAGCAGCCATTCGAGACGTGACGCCTGTTCCCGCATCGTCAGTCGTCCGTCATCGTCGGCATGGCGTACTGTGGCGACGTCGGCGAGAGCCTGCCCCCACATCGCCATGATGTTGCGGGTGGAGCGGTCGGGCCATGCCGGCTCTCCGGATGTGTCGGTGCCGTATACCGTTGCCGCGGCCGCATATACCAGTCCACGCAAAGTGACCTGCATCTGCCATGCGGTGGTGGTTCCACCTGTTTCCAATGGTAGTGGGGCGGCCAGGGTCAGGTCGTGCGATACCGTGTGCATGGCTTCCACCGGGTCGGCGAGCGTAAGCGGTTCCAGCGCCTCGTTCAAGTCGATTTCGGCCATGTCGGCGTGTTCGAGCAGCCACAGCAGCATGCTGGTGGTGCCGAGTTTCAAGGCCTGTGGCACGTCCATGCGGTTGGCGTCGCCGACGATCACGTGCAGTCTGCGGTATTCGTCGGTGCTGTGCGATTCGTCTCTGGTGTTGATGATCGGCCGGTCGAATGTGGTCTGCAAACCGACTTTCATATGGAAGTAGTCGGCACGTTGGCTTAGCTGGTAGCCGGCGTTTTCGCTATGTTCGCCGATGCCGACGCGGCCGGAGCCGATGAAGATCTGTCGGGAGACGAAGTGCGTGGTCATGAGGCGTGTCACCAGGTCGAACGGTACCGACCGCAGCATCATGTAGTTTTCGTGCGTGCCCCAGCTGGCTCCTTTGCCGTCGACGTTGTTGCGGTGCAGCACGATTTTCCGTCCCGTCGTCTCGCTTGCCTTGGCTGCGGCGGCGCGCATGATGAGATCGCCGGCACGGTCGTATCGCACCGCTTCGAAGGGGTCGGTTGTTTCCGGCGCGGAGTATTCGGGATGCGCGTGGTCGACGTAGATACGACCCCCGTTAGGGGCGATCACGTTGGTGATGTTGAGCTGTGGGGCGTCGGTGAGCAGGTCCGGGTGGGCCGCCGCACGTTCCAGTCTGGTGCCGCGCGCGTCGTTGACGGGGTCTTCCTGCCGGTAGTCCCAGCGGATATGGCTGCGTGACGCATCCGAGGCGGCGCCAACCACGTCGAATGAGAGCTGCACCGGATTGTAGCGGCCTTGTCCTGGCGCGGAGACCGCGTATTCCGTTTCCGTGCCCATGACCCTGCGAACGCTCATCGCGCCGTTCCTTTCCGTATTTAGATTGCGTTCCATACCATACCGTCCAGCATTCATACGCCGGCCGGCATTCATGCCACCGGTCTGATGCCGGTCACCCGTCCGGGTTCAAGCCCGTTGATGCGGCTCCACTGTTCCGGATCCGCATCCAGCAGCGCGTCCCGGGTCTCACCGTATTCTTCGTCCACGGCTTTGGCCAGCAGATTGATGCCGATCGCCGCAGCCTGTCCGGTGGTGATGGACAGTTTCACCGCATAGGTTTTGGCACGGTCCACGATGTTCTTGAGCACCGCGCCGGACACCACGTCGGCGAGGTACACCGGACGCCACTGGCCATGGTCGTCGCAGATGTCGCAAAGGTGCCGATGCTCGTCCTGCGCGTAGATGTCGTTGACCAGCACGCCGATCAACGCCTTCGCATCCACGTTCGGAGACAACGGCAGCTTGTCTGTCAGATAGTGGCGGACGATCTGGGTCGCCTGCTGGATGCCCGGACGGTCCACGCGGATCTTCACGTCGAGGCGTCCGGGGCGCAACACCGCCGGATCGATCATGTCGATGCGGTTGGAGGCTCCGATCACCATGACGTTGTCCAGCGATTCCACACCGTCCAGCTCGGTCAGGAACTGCGGCACGATGGTGGTCTCCACGTCGGACGAAACGCCCGTGCCGCGGGTGCGCAGCAGCGAATCCATCTCGTCGATGAACACGATGACCGGTTTGCCGTCGGCCGCTCGTTCGCGGGCGCGTTTGAAGATCATGCGGATCAGACGTTCCGATTCGCCCACGAATTTGTTAAGCAGCTCCGGTCCTTTGACCGACAGGAACACGCCACTTCCCGCGTCGGTGCCTTCGGCGAGCGCGTTCGCCACGGCTTTGGCGATCAGTGTCTTGCCGTTGCCTGGAGGACCGTACAGCAGCACGCCTTTCGGCGGTTTCAGGTCGTAGCGTTCGAACAGTTCGCGATGCTGGAACGGCATCTGCACGGCGTCGCGGATACGTTCTATCTGCTCGTCCAGTCCGCCGATGTCGGCGAAGGTGACGTCCGGCACTTCTTCCAGAACCAAATCGTCGTCGTTTTCGGGGGGAACCAACGAAAGCGCGAACCGCAGAGATGCGTCGACGTTCACGCGATCGCCCGCGCTGATGGCCTGTTTGGCAAGCGTTCCCGAGCATCGGACCAACGTCACGTTGCCGCCGCCATCCGCGACCAGCAGGCGGCCGTCATCGCACACCTGCCGTACCGAGCGCACCGCGCCCAGCGTGTCGGTGTCGAGCTGTGAGACCACCACCATGTTCTCGTTGAGCAGCACGGTACGTCCCGGTTCGAGCCTGGAAGCTTGCAGATTCGCCGCGATCGGCACGATCATGCGTCTCGCGCCGGCAGCCACTTCGGCGCTGGCATGCTGCACGCCCTGCTCGTCCGTTTTGGCTGAATGCACGCGGACCATGGTGGCGAAAGTCATGGGAGGCCCCGCCAGCTGGTTCAATTGGGCCTTGGTTTTCGTCATTTCCTGCGTGGCGCGGCTCAACGCCTTGACCAGCGCATGGTTCTTGGCCATGAGCTGGTCGTTGGCCTGCTGCAGCGACGCGAGCGTCTCTTCGTCATGATCGTTCATGTCGACCTCGCTTTCCAACACGTTCAACCCTCAAGAATACCCATTGTCCTAATGATTTCCGACAATCGGAACCATGCTTGAACAAGAAACGCCGAACATCGCATCCATGGCATCCCTGCCCACGCTGTCCGCTCCCGGACTGCTGGTGATGGATGTGGATTCCACGTTGATCGACGAAGAGGTCATCGACGAGCTCGGCGTGGCCGCGGGAGTCGGCGAGCAGATAGCGTCCGTCACCGCTCGAGCCATGAACGGCGAGCTTGATTTCCGCGAGGCGCTGCGCGCACGCGTGGCGTTATTGAAGGGTCTGCCGACCACGATTTTCGATGAGGTCTACCATCGCGTGCATTTCACGCATGGCGCGCTTGAACTGATTGACACGCTTCACGCGCATGATTGGAAGGTCGGCGTGGTCTCCGGTGGTTTTCACGAGGTTGTGGACCGTCTCGCGGCCGATGCGCATCTCGATTATTGGATTGCGAACCGTTTGGAGGCTGCCGATGGCAGGCTGACGGGACACGTGCTGGGCGATATCGTCACGAAGGATACGAAGCTGGAATCGTTGCGCGCGTGGGCCGCGCGGATGGGCATCGATATGGCGCAGACCGTTGCGGTTGGCGACGGCGCGAACGATCTGCCGATGATTCATGCGGCCGGTCTTGGCGTGGCGTTCTGCGCCAAACCGAAAGTGCAGGAGGATGCTCCGCACCGGCTCAATGAACGTAATCTGGCGAAAATCCTCGATTATCTCAAATAACTTTTCCGCACCTACGAGCGACCGGTGGGCGGCATGCGTTGTAAGACCGTAAAGACTTGGCCTGAGCGGCCCGGAGCGTGTCGTCAATGCATGCCGCCCGCCGGTCGCGGACGCCGCAGCTACTCACATACTTACAGTAGAAACAAAAATCTTACTCACAGAAGGCGTTATCGAGGTGGGCGCCACGGGCCCAGTCGGCGGCGCGCATGGCTTTCTTGCCTTGCGCTTTAACTTCCAGCAGCTCGAGCGGCTCGGTGGAGGTGCCGACCCACACGTTCTTCTTGCCGGCCACGATATGGCCGGGTTCAAGCGATGCCGGTGCGTTCGGATTGGATATGTCGGCCGGCTGCGCGCGCAATACGTGCAGGGTCGCCGGTTCGGCGTCCGCATGGGCATGCAGTTCGCACCAGGCTCCCGGATTCGGCGTGCATGCGCGAATCTGGCGGTCGGCGGCGAATACCGGCACGTCGAAGCGGATATGCGCGTCCTCCACGGTGATCTTCTGCGCGACCTCATACGCTCCGGCAGGCTGTTCCACCGGTGCGATCTGATCATCGGCCAGCGCCTGCAACGAGGCTGCGAGCAGATGCGAGCCGTCTTCGGCCAAACGTCCCAGCAATTCTCCGGCGGTCTCGTGCGCGCCGATTTCCACGGTGGATTGCGCCAGAATCGGGCCGGCGTCCATGGCACGGACGATACGGAACACGGTGGCGCCCGTCACCTTCTCCCCCGCCCAGATGGAACGTTGCACCGGAGCGGCGCCACGCCATTGGGGCAGCAGGGAGAAATGCAGGTTGTACCAACCCATCGGCAGCGCGTCGAGCACGTCCTGTTTCAGGATCTTGCCGTACGCCACCACAGCGGCGGCCTGTGCGCCGGTGGCCGCAAGCTCGGACACGAACGTTTCCTCGCTCGGATCGGATTCGATGACCGGCAGACCGAGTTCGAGCGCGGCCTGCTTGACTGGATTCGCCACCAGTTTGCGACCTCGTCCGGTTGGCGCGTCCGGCCTGGTGAGCACGGCCACCACTTCGAAATGCTCGGTATCCTGGGCCAATAGTTTCAACGACGGCACCGCCACATCCGGCGTACCTGCGAACAGCACTTTCAACATGAGACGAATCTCCTCACCTTCATATCCATCAATGCATGCGACCGTATGCGTCGATCCCGCATAGCGACCGCAAGCACAACCGTCTGTCTAATCTGCGTATGTCGTTATTTTTCATGTACCGCGGGAATCGCCACGCCCGCGTCGATCAGCAGGGTGCGCAACGCGCGGGCATCCTTGAACCGTACGCCGCGAATGCCGGCTTCGTTCGCGCCGACGATGTTCATCGCCTTGTCATCCACGAACAGCGCGCCGGAAGCGTCGATGCCGAACTGTTTTAGAGCGTAATCGTAAATATCGCGGTGCGGTTTGCGCAGTCCCACGTAACCGGACACCACGCGGTCCTCAAGACTGCACAGAATGTCGTAATGGTCGAGCGCCACCGGGAACAGGTCCTTCTGCCAGTTGCTCAAGCCCCATACGTGGACGCCGGCTGCTTTCAGATCGTTGATGAGCACGCGCGCGCCTGGCACCACGCCGGTCAGCGAATCGACGAAATTGTCCAGATAGTACCGCATCATATCGGCCCACTGGTCTCCGTGGCGTTCACGCATCAGAGCCACGCCATCGTCATTGGACATGCCGGCGTCCAGTTCGTTGTTGATGTCGTAGAAGCCGGAAACGTCATTGTCGAGGAACTGTTCCACCAGTCCGTCCGAGTACCGTGGGGTCATCACCGCCGCCGGATCCCAATAGATAAGCACGTTGCCGAAATCGAAGATCACGTCGGTGATCTGCCGGCCGGCGTTCGCAGCGGCGTTGCCGTCGGCCATAAGCACGTCATATTCCATTTGCGGCTCTCCCGGCCAGCCTTTCATGCGTTTCTCCATTCCTAACGTCAACGTCATCAGTCGTTCCAGTGTTTCACGTTGAGGGGACGTCCGTCAGATGCGTTCCTTCGGATCCATCTGGAATCGCAGTTCCCCAGGCTCGCGTGAAGCCACGTGGCGGGCGCTTGCCGAACGCAGCCGCAACGCCAATTCGGCACGTCTGCCCTGTGGGACGCGCACGACTGCTTTGACCCTGTCCGCGGTGCCTTCCAATTCACGTGAATCGATGGTGCGTGGCTGCGGAATCGGCACCGGCCCCAAGACGGACGGCATCGTACCGGCGATCGTGTCGATGGTGGCCATGTCGCCACCGGCCAACGCGCCGATTCGTTTCAACATCGTCCCAACCGCATCTCGTCGGCCCCACACGCAGGCCGCGGCGAATACCGGCGGCAGCGCGGTCTGGGCGCGGTCCTCCACTTCGACTTGGGCAAGCATCGGCGAATTCCACAGCATCAACGATCGTGCGAGCACGGGATCTGTTTCCCCGATCAGCAGCGCCTGTCCTCCACGGGTCCGCGGCGCGCACAGCGACACCGCGCGCATCCATCCGGTCAACGTGTCCACATCGGCGTCGATGCCGGACGCATACAAACTGGTCCACGCGTCGAGGATGGCCACGGCACGGTATTCGCATTGTGCCGGACTCTCCCCGCGCACACGCGGCTCCGCGCCGGGCGTGGCGATGACCAGTTGCGGAGCGAATCCGATATCGGACACGACGCCTCTTGGCTGGCTTGGCGTGGACAGCACCATCGGCACGCCACGGAACAGTCTGGCCAGTTCCATCGCGGTTCCGGCGGCGCCGACCCTGACCACGCGCATGCGCTCGTTATGGCATGTCGGGCATGACCATTGCACGGTGGCGGCGCCGCACCAGCGGCATCGAATCGTTCCGTCCGCCAACCGTTCCAATGGTCCCGTGCAACGCGCGCATCGCACTTGGCGGTGGCATTTCGAGCAGCTTAACGCTTCGGTGATGCCGTCCTGCGGTATGGACAGCAGCACCGGACCGGTTTCCAAAGCTTTGGACAGTATCCGGACCGCGGTGTGTGGCACGCGTGCGCCGATGGTCGGATCGGCGAGTCGTGCCAGCTCGTCGCGATTGAGCCAGCGAATCCATGGAGACGCTTCCTTGGTCACGGCCGGCAACGCGTGTATGGGCGTGCTGAAGCCGCTCACCTGCGTGTCTCCGACGTGCGCCGCGTCGGTTTCCCATTGGCTTTGCGCGCTGCGCGCATTGGCCATCGCGACGAACACGCCGTTATGCGATTTCGCGCGGAGCCGAAGCACACCGCGCGCGTTGGCGTACGGCATCATGCCGTCGGCGTCCTGGTAGCACACGTCATCAAGGATGAGGAACAGCGCGTTGCCTTCCACCGGCGCGTACATGGCGGCGCGCGTGCCCAGCACGCAACGCACTTGTCCGCAGCTGATCGCGAGATATGCCCGGTAACGGTCGGCTGGCGCCATCTGCGCGTTGAGCACCGCGAAATCGCCGTCATAGACGCCGTTCGCGGCCCCAGTCGGAGCGAATGGTTTCAAGCCGACCGACCGTAGGGTCTCAGTCATGTCGGCGATCTCCCGCATGGTCGGCAGCACCAGCACCGCCGGCTTGTTCTGAGCGAGCGCCGCGGCCACCATCCATGCCGCGCAGCGCCGCCAATGGTCGGCACCGGGTAGCAGGTCGAAGACGAACGATTGGAAACGTCTGCCTTGCAGCGCGTCATGCAGCAGATTGATGTTGCCGTATTGACGTTGCAACTGGCCGTATATCTCCTGGTCGACGGCGGCGAGCCGTTGTTTGCCCGCCGCGGTTCCTGCGGCATCGCGATTGCCGACGCGCAGCTGGCTTTCGACTTTTGCCACGCGCGGCGGCACTGCCAGGCGGAGGATATTGGCGCGCGTGCCGCCGAACGCGTCCGCGATGCGCGTCATATCGTCGCGCATGGATTCGGGAACGAGCACACGGTCGGTGACCACACGTTCGATGTAACGTATCGATGATTCGGGTGTGGCGCTGGTATCGGCGCGTTTCCATATGATGCCGTTGACCCGCTGCCCGCCGAAGCGGACGCGCACCATCACGCCGGGTTGGGCGGCCGCAGAGTATTTTTCCTCGACGAAATAGTCGAAGGTCTGTCCCAGATGCGTGGCCTGGATGTCCAGCACCACTTGGGCTATGGGATGTTCGGAGGCTGGCGTTTTGACGGCGGGCGCGCGTTTGCGCCGCTTGCGCGGGGCAAGCCCGTCAAGCGCCAGCTGCTCGGCATCCTCATTGGTCATAATGCAAGGGTAACGCATGCGCCGACGCCTGTTTCATCGTAGGACGTCGGCCGCGTTTTCAAGCCTTGATGGCCTCCTTGAGTTCGTCGACCATGTTGGTGGCTTCCCAAGTGAAGTCGGCATCCTCGCGACCGAAATGGCCGTAGGCCGCGGTCTTGGAGTAGATCGGACGCTTCAGGTCAAGCTCGTCGATGATGGCGGCGGGACGCAGGTCGAACACCTTGCGCACCGCCTGCTGGATCTGCTCGCGGGTCACACCGATCTCGGTGCCGTAGGTCTCCACGTTGATGGACACCGGATCGGCCACGCCGATGGCGTAGGCGACCTGCACCTCGACCTTGTGGGCAAGGCCGGCGGCCACGATGTTCTTGGCCACCCAGCGTGCCGCATAGGCCGCGGAACGATCCACCTTGCTCGGATCCTTGCCGGAGAACGCGCCGCCGCCATGGTGGGCAGCGCCGCCGTAGGTGTCGACGATGATCTTGCGGCCGGTCAGACCGGCGTCGGCTGCCGGACCGCCGAGGATGAACGAGCCGGTCGGATTCACCAGCACGCGGTATTCGTCGTGGGCCACACGGTCGGCGAGCACGTCATCCAGCACCGGACGGATCACATGTTCGGTGAGCTGTTCCTTAAGCCATGTCTGGTCCACTTCCGGGTCGTGCTGGGTGGAGACCAGCACGGTGTCGAGACGCACGGGATGGTCATCGTCGTCGTATTCGATGGTCACCTGCGTCTTGCCATCCGGACGAAGATGCGGCACCTCGCCGCTCTTGCGCACTTCGGCGAGACGATACGCCAGACGGTGCGCCAGATGAATCGGCAACGGCATAAGCACGTCGGTCTCGTCGCACGCATAGCCGAACATCACGCCTTGGTCGCCCGCGCCTTGCGCCTCATACCGCTGTTCACGGGACGCCTTCGACTCCTCCTCGCCACTCAACCGGGCAACGCCCTGGTTGATTTCCGGACTTTGCTCGGTAAGCGACACCGTCACACCGCAGGAATCGGCGTCAAGTCCCACGCGGGAGCTGGTGTAGCCGATATTGCGCACCACGGAGCGCACGATGTTCTGGATGTCGGAATAGCCTTCGCTGGTCACCTCACCGAACACGAAGAACTGTCCGACCGTGGCGCAGGTCTCCACGGCGACATGGGAATGCGGATCCTGCGCGAGCATATCGTCGAGAATCGCATCAGAAATCTGGTCGCAGACCTTATCCGGATGGCCCTCCGTCACCGACTCGGCGGAAATCAACTTCAATTCAGCCATACGGCTGCTCCTTTCGCGAACACCCAACCGTTCGCATCCTGTGATCGCCCACGAAAAACGCCCCGTCCTTCACAGACGCAATCAATAGTTAATTGTTGACTATTCAAAGCGCACCGCTCAGGTATCGGGGCGAATGAAAAATGATGCCAGTCCCTCTATGGGAACCGTGTAGATCAGTTGCCTTCGGTCAGATCGTCCTCACCAAGGGTTTCCTCAAGCAGACCACTGTTGATCTCGCGGAACGCGATGGACAGCGGCTTCTCCTGATTCTGGTATTCCACCAGCGGGCCGACGTTCTGCAGCAGACCCTCATTGAGCTGGGTGAAATAGGAATTGATCTGGCGGGCACGCTTGGCCGCGAAAATGGCCAGAGCGTACTTGGAGTCCGCATGCTCCATCAAATCGTCGATCGGCGGATCCGCAAGACCGGTCGGGGTTGGCTCAGTGCCGAATGCCATAGTGATTATCTCCAAATCATCAGATAAGCCAAAAGCTTCTTTTCCAAAATCATTAGTATAGGCAATCCACTGGACCTCAACCTTGCCTCTCCCACAGGCCTTCTCCACCAGCGTAGTTATCCAACCTGTAAGGGAATCACACGGTTTTCCGAAAATTTCCACATAGTGACTCTTGACAAAACACGTGTCCCGTTTAGCCAGCACAATAGGAGGCATGGAAATGCGATCTGCAAAACTAATGAATGGACGAGTATTCGCGGGCGCTCGCGCCCTCTACCGCGCCGCCGGTGTGGATGGCAAGGATTTCGGCAAGCCGATCATCGCCATCGCCAATTCCTTCGACGAGTTCCTGCCGGGACATGTGCACCTGAACAAAGTGGGCCGTCTGATTTCCGATGCCATCAAGGAAGCCGGCGGCATTCCGCGCGAGTTCAACACGATGGCCGTTGATGACGGCATCGCCATGGGCCACACCGGCATGCTGTACTCCCTGCCGAGCCGCGACATCATCGCCGATACCGTGGAATATCAGGTGAACGCGCACTGCGCCGACGCGCTGATCTGCATCCCGAACTGCGACAAGGTCGTGCCGGGCATGCTGATGGCCGCGCTGCGACTCAACATTCCGACCGTGTTCGTTTCCGGCGGTCCGATGGAGGCCGGCACCACCGTGCTGCCCGACGGCACCGTGAAGAAGAACACCGATCTGATCGACGTGATGTACGCCTCCGCCGATGACAATCTGAACGAAGAGGATCTGCTCGCCTACGAGAAGACCGTCTGCCCGACCTGCGGTTCCTGCGCCGGCATGTTCACCGCCAACTCCATGAACTGCCTGACCGAGGCCATCGGTCTGGCTCTGCCGGGCAACGGCACCATTCTGGCCTCCCATTCCTACCGCAAGGACCTGTTCAAGCGCGCCGCCGAGCAGGTGGTGAAGATCGCCAAGCAGTATTACGACGATGACGACGATTCCGTGCTGCCGCGTTCCATCGCCACCAAGAAGGCTTTCGAGAACGCCATGACCATGGATGTGGCCATGGGCGGTTCCACCAACACCGTGCTGCATATCCTCGCCATGGCGCAGTCCGCCGACGTGGACTTCACACTGGATGACATCGAGCGTATCTCCCACACCGTGCCGTGCATCTGCAAGGCGTCGCCGTCCGGCGAATGGGAGATTTCCGATGTGCACCGCGCCGGCGGCATCACCGGCATCCTCGGCGAGCTTGACCGTGCCGGCAAGCTGCACCGCGACGTGCATTCCATTGATTACAAGTCGTTGGAAGACAAGCTTAACGACTGGGACATCATGCGCGACACCTGCACCGAGGAAGCCAAGCAGATGTATCTGGCCGCTCCGGGCCACATCGTCTCCCCCGAACCGTGGACGCACACCACGCTGTTCGATTCGCTCGATCGTGACCGTGTCAACGGCGCCATCCACGATATCGACCATCCGGCGGTCACCGAAGGCGGTCTGGCCGTGCTGCGCGGCAACCTCGCGCCTGACGGCTGCGTGGTGAAGACCGCAGGCGTGCCGAAGGAGATCTGGACGTTCCGCGGACCGGCGCTGGTCGTCGAATCCCAGGAGCAGGCCATCGAGGTCATCCTCAACGACACGTTGAAGCCGGGCATGGCTCTGGTCATCCGTTACGAAGGCCCGAAGGGCGGTCCGGGCATGCAGGAGATGCTGTACCCGACCTCCTTCGTGAAGGGCAAGGGCATCGGCAAGCAGGTGGCCATGCTCACCGACGGCCGCTATTCCGGAGGTTCTTCCGGTCTGGCGATCGGACACATCGCGCCTGAGGCCGCGAACAAGGGCCCGATCGCTCTGATCAAGAACGGCGACATCATCAACATCGACATTCCGAACCGTACGGTGAACGTCGAGCTTTCCGACGAGGAGCTGGCTCAGCGCCGCGCCGAGCTGGAGGCCGGCGATGGCTATGTCGCCCATCGTGATCGCAAGGTTTCTCAGGCTCTGAAGGCTTACGCCGCCTTCGCCCGCTCCGCTGACAAGGGAGCGACCCGTGATCCGGAGCTGATCGACAAGCTGTCCGGTCTCGCCTGAGACAAACATACGAAAAGGGCCTGCGCGATTTCGTGCAGGCCCTTTTCGTATGCCGGTTTTTATTGGCTGGATAGTCGGATTGACGGATTACAGGCCGAACTCTTCGGCGATGATGTGCCAAAGCTCGTCTGCGGCCTCGTCGACCACGTTATTGACGATGCGTTTGTCGAATTCCGGCGCAGCGGCCAACTCGACCTTGGCGGTCTCAAGCCTTTTGGCCTGCTGTTGAGGGGTTTCGGTGCCACGGCCGATCAGACGACGTTTCAGTTCTTCGAAGGACGGCGGCTCAATGAACACGGTAAGCACTTCGAGGCCGAGTTCCTTCGCGCGCCGTTTGACCGTCCGGGCTCCTTGTAGGTCGATTTCCAAGACCACGGGGATATTGCGTTCCAGATGTTCCACGACTGGTTTCACGGGTGTGCCGTAGTGGGCGAGGCCGAACACGTCGGCGGTTTCGAGAAACTCCCCCGCCTTTTCTTTGGCCAGGAATTCAGGTTCGGTCATGAAGAAATAGTTCACGCCGTCCACTTCGCCCGGACGAGGCTGGCGTGTCGTGGCGGACACCGACAGCCAGATTTCGGGGTGCTGTTCGCGTACGCGCCCCAGAACAGTGCCTTTGCCCACTCCGGCGGGTCCGCAGAGCACAATCAAACGTCCATGTTGAGAATCAGCCATTCCATCCCCACTCTTGGTTATGTCTTGTTTTCCAAAAAGGAAGCTATTCAGAAAAAGAATTTATTCGGCGTCTCCGTCAGCCGCATCATCGGCGCTTTCGTTTTGAGCCTCGGTCAATGCCTGCCGAATATCCCCGGCGACCGACGCGGTGGCTTCGGTCAATTTTGCGATGTCGGGACCGTGCGTGGCGATGGAACGAGATACCGTAACCAGCACATTGCCCTTGGTGCCTTTGAACACGGTCTTCAGATCGCGTGTCTCCGCTCCCTGCCATCCGTAGCCTGGGGAAAGAATCGGTCCGGTGAACTTGGCCGGGTCGACGCCCGAATCGTTGATCCACTGCCCGATGGTGGCGCCGATGATAAGGCCGACGGAACCCATTCCATCATTGCCCTTATTGAATTTCTGAGCAGTGCTGGCGATGCCGTACGCCACTGTTTTGCCCTTGTATTCGCCTGCCTGACGAATCGCCGTCTGCAGGCTGGCGCCTTCCTGGTTGGACGTCAACGATGCGATGAACACGCCCCTGCCGTTGTTGAGCGCGTCATTGATGACGCCTCCCAATGACCGTGCGCCGTAATACGGCAGCAGGGTGATGGCGTCTGCCAGCAATGGCGCGCCCGGCTTGAAATAGGCGTCCGCGAACGCGGAAATCGTGGTCGGCAGGCCGCCATGCAGGCAGTCGACGATGGTGATGACACCCATCTGCCGTGCCGCATAGAGCACGCGTTCAAGCGCGGCGATGCCTTTGGAACCGTACCGCTCGAACATGGAGGACTGGAATTTGACAGCTGCGGCACGGCCATTGGCCGCCTGCAGCATGCGCATGGAATACAGCTCCGCCCCCAACGCGTCGACGTTATAGCCCCAGTCAGTGAGGAGCTGCCGATGCGGGTCGATGCCGACGCACAACGGGCCGTATTTGGCCATTGAATTGCTCAGTCGCAGACCGAAATCCGAACGCTGGGCATTCACTTCCTCACTGCTGGGGCTACTCATCATTAGTCACGGCTTTCCAATTCGAACAGCTGCGTGGAATGATCCTGAATACTCATGATCTGATAATCATTATTGCGCACCGCCTCGATAGCCATCAACACGGCGGAGAATTCCGTCATGGTGGTGAACTGCGGCAGGTCGGCTGCGATAGCCGCCGAACGGATGGCGTAGCCGTCGGAACGGGAACCGCGGGAGTTCGGCGTGTTGAGAATCAGGTCGATCGCGCCTTCCTCGATCAGCTGGACGACGTTCTTGCCGACGCTGCCCTCCGCATGGTAGGTGGTGATCGGGTCGTCTGGATCGGAGTCCATACGCACGCTGATCTTGTCGACGATCTTGGAATCGATGCCGTAGCGGCGCAGCACGGATGCCGTGCCTTCGGTGGCCCAGATGTTGAAGCCGAGCTCGACCAGTCGCGCGGCGAACAGCGGCAGCTGGCGCTTGTCGGTGTCGTTCACGGAGATGAACACGTTGCCGCTGGTCGGCAGGCCGCCTTCGTATGCGGCGAGCTGGCTCTTGGCGAACGCGTGCGGGAAGTCGCGGTCGAAGCCCATGACCTCGCCGGTGGAACGCATTTCCGGTCCGAGCAGCACGTCGACGGTCTTGCCGAGCGGAGTGCGGAATCGCTTGAACGGAAGCACGGATTCCTTGACGGCCACCTGCTGGCCACGATGGATGTCGCCACCGTCGCCGTGGGGCAGGAGCAGGCCGTTGTCACGCTGCTGCTGGATGGTTTCGCCGACCATGATGCGGGCGGCGGCCTTGGCCAGTGCCACACCGGTGGCCTTGGAAGCGAACGGCACGGTACGGGAGGCACGCGGATTGGCCTCGATGACGTACAGAGTGTTGGCCATGAAGGCATACTGCACGTTGATCAGGCCCTGCACGCCACAGCCCTTGGCAATGGCGTAGGTGCCTTCACGCAGACGACGGATCTGGTCATCGGACAGCGTGCTCGGAGGCAGGGTGCAGGCGGCGTCACCGGAATGGACGCCAGCTTCCTCGACGTGCTCCATGATGCCGCCGATATACAGCTCCTCGCCGTCGAACAGCGCGTCGACGTCGATTTCCACGGCATCCTGCAGGAACTTGTCGATGAGCAGCGGCGAAGGCAGACGGCCGGACACGACGGTGTCGGCCTGGGCTTCCTTCAATGCGCGATCGACGTACTTGCGCAATTGGGCGTCGTCGTAGACAATTTCCATGCCACGGCCGCCGAGCACGTAGCTCGGACGGACCAGCACCGGGTATCCGATGGCGTGCGCGGCCTCGCGGGCCTCGTCCAGGCTCAGCGCGGTGCCGTAGCGCGGCGCGTTCATGTCGGCCTTCTTCAGCACCTCGCCGAAGAGCTCACGGTTTTCGGCCAGATCAATGGATTCAGGCGTGGTGCCGAGAATCGGAACGCCTGCGGCCTTCAGTCGGGCGGCCAGGGACAGCGGGGTCTGGCCGCCGAGCTGGACGATGACGCCCTTGATCGGACCCATCTTCTTTTCGGCCTCGTAGATCTCGAGCACGTCTTCGAAGGTGAGCGGCTCGAAATACAGGCGGTCGGACATGTCGTAATCGGTCGACACGGTCTCCGGGTTGCAGTTAACCATGATCGTGTCATAGTTCTTGCCCAGTTCCTGCACGGCGTGCACACAGGTGTAGTCGAACTCGATGCCCTGGCCGATGCGGTTCGGACCGGAGCCGAGGATGATCACGGCCTCGCGGTCGCGAGGACGCAGCTCGGTCTCATCCGCGTAGCAGGAGTAGTAGTACGGGGTTGCCGCGTCGAATTCGGCGGCGCAAGTGTCGACGGTCTTGAACACCGGGCGGAGGTCGTACGACCAACGCAGCTCACGGATGGTGTTCTCGCCCTCGTCTCCCAGACGGCGCAGGTGCGCGATCTGCAGGTCGGACAGGCCGGCGAGCTTCGCCTTCTTCAGCAGCTTCCTGGTGAGCTTCTCCGCGTTCTTGACTTCCAGCGCAGTCTCGTTGATGAGCGCGAACTGGCGGATGAACCACGGGTCGATCTTGGTGGCCGCGAAGATCTGCTCTTCGGTGGCGCCTCCCCACAGGGCACGCTGAATCTGCAGATAACGGTGCTCGGTCGGCACCTTGATGGCGTCGAGCAGCTGGGAAACCTCGTCCTCGGACGGCTTGTCACCATCCCAGTTGAAGCCCATGTGACGCTTGTCGATGGAGCGCATAGCCTTACCAAGCGACTCCTGGAAGTTGCCCGCGAGAGCCATGGCCTCGCCGACGGACTTCATGGAGGTGGTCAGCGTCGGATCGGCGCCCGGGAACTTCTCGAACGCGAAACGCGGCACCTTGGTGACCACGTAGTCGATGGTCGGCTCGAAGCTGGCCGGCGTGGACTGGGTGATGTCGTTCTGGATCTCGTCCAGCGTGTAGCCGAGGGCCAGCTTGGTGGCGATCTTGGCGATCGGGAAGCCTGTGGCCTTGGAAGCCAACGCGGAGGAACGGGACACGCGCGGGTTCATCTCGATGACGATGATACGGCCGGTGTCCGGGTTGACGGCGAACTGGATGTTGCAGCCGCCGGTGTCGACGCCCACGCCACGGATGATGGCGATGCCGATGTCACGCAGCTTCTGGTATTCGCGGTCGGTCAGGGTGAAGACCGGTGCCACGGTGATGGAGTCGCCGGTGTGCACGCCGACCGGGTCGACGTTTTCGATCGGGCAGACGACCACGACATTGTCCTTCTTGTCGCGCATCAGCTCGAGTTCGTATTCCTTCCAGCCTTCGATGCCTTCTTCGATCAGCACCTCGTCGGTCGGGGAATAGTGGATGCCGGCGCCGGCGATGCGGTGCAGCTCGTCTTCGTCGTGCGCGATGCCGGAGCCGAGACCACCCATGGTGAAGCTCGGACGGACCACCAGCGGGTAGCCGAACTTCTCGGCGATCTTGTCGACTTCCTCAAGGGAATGCGCGATGTCGGAGCGGGCGGATTCGGCGCCAGCCTCCTCCACGACCTTCTTGAAGAGTTCGCGGTCCTCGCCACGATCGATGGCGTCAAGGGACGCGCCGATCAGCTCGACGTTGTACTTCTTGAGCACGCCCGCCTCGCCCAGCGCCATGGCCGCGTTCAGCGCGGTCTGTCCGCCCAGCGTCGGCAGCAACGCGTCAGGACGTTCCTTGGCGATGATCTGCTCGAGGATCGGGGTGGAGATCGGCTCGATGTAGGTGGCGTCGGCCATTTCCGGATCGGTCATGATGGTGGCCGGGTTGGAATTGACCAGAATGACCCTAATGCCCTCTTCGCGCAGCACGCGGCAGGCCTGGGTGCCCGAATAATCGAATTCCGCGGCCTGGCCGATCACGATCGGACCGGAGCCGATGACCATCACGGACTTGATGTCTGTGCGCTTAGGCATTGCGGGTTCCCTCCTTGACGGAACGCATGAGATCAACGAAACGATCGAACAGGTATGCGGCATCGTGCGGGCCGGCGGCGGCTTCCGGGTGATATTGCACGGAGAACGCCGGGATATCGACGCACTGCAGGCCTTCGACCACGTTATCGTTCAAATCGATATGGCTGACGAACACCTTGCCGTATTTGCCGTTCTCGAATGGCGCGTCGACGGTTTCGCCGATTGGCGCATCCACGGCGAAGCCATGGTTGTGCGCGGTGATTTCGATTTTGCCGGTGGTCATATCCTTGACCGGCTGGTTGATGCCGCGGTGGCCGAATTTGAGCTTGTACGTGCCGAAGCCGAGCGCGCGGCCCAGCAGCTGGTTGCCGAAGCAGATGCCGAAGAACGGATATCCGGCGTCGAGCACTTGACGCAGCAGATTCACTTCAGGATCGGCCTGTTCCGGGTCGCCCGGACCGTTGGAGAAAAAGACGCCGTCGGGATTGAGGGACTGGAGCTCGTCGAAGGTGATGGTGGACGGCACCACATGCACGCGGCAGCCGCGTTCGGCCATGCGATGCGGGGTCATGGACTTGATGCCCAGATCGACGGCCGCCACGGTGAACAGCGGTTCCTTGCCTTCGAATTCGCCGCAGGGTTCGATGGTATAGGCTTCCTTGGTGCTGACCTCGTCGTAGAGGCTCATGCCCTTCATCTGCGGAGTGGCCTTGACCTCGTCGAGCATGGAGTCGATGGTGCGCAGTTTGCCGTCACCGTCGAGCAGCGCGTCGCCTGAGAAGATGGCCGCGCGCATCACACCGGCGGAACGCAGGTGGCGTACCAGCTTGCGCGTGTCGATATGGCTGATGCCGACGATGTGGTTGGATTCGAGATCGTCGTCAAGGCTGCCGGTGGCGCGCCAGTTGCTCACATTCGGGCTGGGATCGCGCACCACATAGCCTGCGACCCAGATTCTGGAGGATTCCGGATCCTCCCCGTTGATTCCCGTGTCCCCGATGTGCGGGAACGTCTGTACCACGATCTGACGGTCGTAGCTGGGATCGGTAAGCGTTTCCTGGTAGCCGGTCATGCCGGTCGCGAAAACGATCTCCCCGCTGGTCGTGCCGATCGCGCCGTATGGCTCGCCCACATACACCTGTCCGTCTTCGAGAACAAGAACGGCATCCTGAGGGTCAAACATCACGGCTTCGGAATCATACTGGTTCACCAAAACCCCCTTATAGTCAAGGTATTCGTACCAAGGATAGCGGCCGGTTAGGACTCGCGACCCGGCCGAATCGCTTAACTTTCGGCTTTATTCAGCCGAAGGTTCGGTCGGTTGTTCGGCCACTTCAGTGGCTTCCGCATCGGCGCTCACCGCGCTGAGCAGACCATGGATGAACGCCGGCGAATCGTCGTCGCACAGCGTTTTGGCAAGGCTCAACGCCTCATCGATGGCCACCATGTTGGGAACATCATCGTTGAACATGATCTCCCATGCGGCGATGCGCAGGATATTGCGGTCGACGACGCCCATGCGCTTGACCTTCCAACCGGTGGAATGTTCGTCAAGCATGGCGTCGATGGCGGCGATATGCTCCGCCACGCCACGGACGATTTCGATGGCGTAGTCGGGCAGCGGGGTCTGAGCGCCGGGCTGCTCGATGCGCTCAGCAAGAAGGGACAGGATGTCCTGTCCCTTCTCATCCGCTTCATACAACGTGTTCAGAGCCCTCTTGCGAGCGGTGGAACGTGCCATGAAACTTCGCAGTCCTTACTCTCAGTTCTCGCGGCCGAGGTAGGAGCCGTCGGTGGTGTTCACCTTGACCTTCTCGCCTTCGCCGATGAACAGCGGCACCTGGATCTCGGCGCCGGTTTCGACGGTGGCCGGCTTGGTGCCGGCGTTGGAACGGTTGCCCTGCAGGCCCGGCTCGGTGTGGGTGACGGTCAGGACGACGGAAGCCGGCAGCTCGACGGACAGCGGGGTGCCGTCGTGGAAGGACACGACGCAGTCGGTGCCTTCGAGCAGGAACTTGGCCTGGTCGCCGACCAGGGTCTTCGGAATGAAGATCTGGTCGTAGGTGGTCATGTCCATGAAGACGAAGTTGTCGCCGTCTTCATAGGAGTACTGGAGGTTGCGGTTGTCGACGGTTTCGAATTCCATCTTCATGCCCGCGTTGAAGGTCTTGTCGACGATCTTGCCGGAAAGCACGTTCTTGATGGTGGTGCGCACGAAGGCGGGGCCCTTGCCCGGCTTGACGTGCTGGAACTTGATGACGGTCCACAGCTGGCCATCGAGGTTCAGAACAGAACCGTTCTTGATGTCATTGGTAGTCTGTGCCAAATTAACTCACCTATTTCTTCATCTGACGGAAAAGCTTACAAAAAGCCTTGCTCATTATGCCACGGCGTGCATACTTTGGAGCGTTGCCCTTCCATATATAAAGAAACCTCCCTCGGATTCTCATCCTTGGGAGGTTTCTTTAAAACGCTAGTTCAAGCGTGTCTTGATGTCGGGTAGAAACTACTCGATGATCTTGGTGACACGGCCCGAGCCGACGGTGTGGCCGCCTTCACGCACTGCGAAGGTCAGGCCCTCTTCCATAGCGATCGGCTGGATCAGCTCAACGCCGAAGGTAGCGTGATCGCCCGGCTGCACCATCTCAACGCCTTCCGGCAGGGTGATGACGCCGGTGACGTCGGTGGTACGGAAGTAGAACTGCGGACGGTAGTTGGAGAAGAACGGCGAGTGACGGCCGCCTTCGTCCTTGGTCAGCACGTAGACTTCGCCCTCGAACTTGGTGTGCGGGGTCACGGAGCCCGGAGCAGCCAGAACCTGGCCACGCTCGACCTGGTCACGGTTGATGCCGCGGAGCAGCAGACCGGTGTTGTCGCCAGCCTCGCACTCGTCCATCTGCTTGTGGAAGGTCTCGATGGAGGTGACGGTGGTGGTCTGGGTCGGACGGATGCCGACGATCTCGACGTTGGAGTTGACCGGGAGCTTACCACGCTCGACACGGCCGGTCACCACGGTGCCACGGCCGGAGATGGTGAAGACATCTTCGATCGGCATCAGGAACGGCTTGTCCAGATCGTGGACCGGGGTCGGGATGTAGTCATCGACGGCGTCCATGAGCTTCTTGATCTGCTCAACCCACTTCTCGTGGTCCGGAGCGTCATCGTGCAGTGCGCCGTAAGCGGACACGTGGATGACCGGGCAATCGCGATCGAAGCCGTTTTCGTCGAGGAGGTCACGGACCTCTTCCTCAACGAGCTCGATGAGCTCGTCGTCGTCGACCATATCGCACTTGTTCAGAGCGACGAGGATCTTCGGGACGCCCACCTGACGAGCGAGCAGCACGTGCTCGCGGGTCTGAGCCATCGGGCCGTCGGTGGCGGCCACAACGAGGATGGCGCCATCCATCTGAGCGGCGCCGGTGATCATGTTCTTCACGAAGTCGGCGTGGCCCGGGCAGTCGACGTGAGCGTAGTGACGCTTCTCGGTCTGGTACTCGATGTGGGCGATGTTGATGGTGATACCGCGGGCGGCCTCTTCCGGAGCGGAATCGATCTGGTTGAAGTCGTACTCCGGGTTGACATCCGGGTACTCCTCGTGCAGCACCTTGGAGATGGCTGCAGTCAGGGTGGTCTTGCCGTGATCGACGTGGCCGATGGTACCAATGTTAACGTGCGGCTTAGTACGCTCGTACTTTTCCTTTGCCATGTGTTTGTCCTCCTGGACGTCTCGTAGTAAGCCTTGAACTCACTTCAAGGCACTCGCTACATTTTACTGGGTTTGACGGGTTTGTGCCACTTTGGAGCCCGAACCCAGTCAGCGCTACAAAATACTAGCGCTGACTGGAGACAGTTTCCACTTCAGTGGCAGCGCGTGTCACTCGCCGCGCTGGGCCTTGATGATCTCCTCGGAGACGTTCTTCGGAACCTCAGCGTAGGAGTCCATCTGCATGGTGAACATTGCGCGGCCCTGGGTCTTGGAGCGAAGATCGCCGATGTAGCCGAACATCTCGGACAGCGGGACCTTGGCGTCGATGACCTTGACACCGGTGGAGTCGGTCATGGACTGGATGGAACCACGACGTGCGTTGATGTCGCCCATCACATCGCCCATGTACTCTTCCGGAGTACGCACTTCCACGGCCATGATCGGCTCGAGGATGACCGGCTTGGCCTTCGGGGCAGCTTCCTTGAAGCACATGGAACCTGCGATCTTGAAGGCCATTTCGGAGGAATCGACGTCGTGGACCTGGCCGTCGGTGACGGTAGCCTTGACGCCAACCACCGGGAAGCCGGCGAGGATGCCGGATTCCATGGCTTCCTGCACGCCAGCATCGATGGAAGGAATGAATTCCTTGGTGATGTGGCCGCCGGTGACTTCGTTGACGAACTCGTAGGTCTCGCCGTTCTCGGTGTCGAGCGGCTCGAAGTTCATCAGGACCTTTGCGAACTGGCCGGAACCACCGGTCTGCTTCTTGTGCGTGTATTCCTGGTTCATGACGGCCTTGCGGATCGTCTCGCGGTATGCAACCTGCGGGTTACCGACGTTGCACTCCACCTTGAATTCACGACGCATACGGTCGACGATGATGTCGAGCTGCAGCTCGCCCATGCCGGAGATCAGGGTCTGGCCGGACTCTTCGTCGGTCTTCACCTGGAAGGTCGGATCCTCGTCGGACAGCTTCGCCAGAGCGATGCTCATCTTCTCCTGGTCGGCCTTGGTCTTCGGCTCCACGGCCACCTCGATCACAGGATCCGGGAAGGTCATGGATTCGAGGGAGATCGGGGACTTCTCGTCGCACAGGGTATCACCGGTGGTGACGTTCTTCAGACCCACGAAGGTGTAGATGTTGCCGGCTTCGGCGGCATCCACCGGGTTCTCCTTGTCGGCGTGCATCTGGAAGATCTTGCCGACGCGTTCCTTCTTCTCCTTGGTGGAGTCGAGGACGGTGTCGCCCGGCTTGACGGAACCGGAGTACACGCGCACGAACACGAGCTTGCCGTAGAACGGGTGGGTGGAGATCTTGAAGACCAGTGCGGAGAACGGATCATCGGTGGTCGGCTTGCGGTCGATCTCGATGGACTCGTCCTGCGGGTCGAAGCCGACGATGGACGGAACGTCCTCCGGGCTCGGCAGGTAGTCGACGACGGCGTCCAGCATCGGCTGCACACCCTTGTCCTTGAAGGCGGAGCCGCAGAGCACCGGGTAGGCCTCACGGTTGATGGTGAGCTTGCGGATGCCGGCGCGGATCTCGTCCTCGGTCAGTTCGCCGGACTCGAGGTACTTCTCAAGCAGCTCCTCGTCGGACTCGGCGACCTGGTCGAGCAGCTCGGAACGATACTGCTCAGCCTTGTCCTGCAGGTCGGCCGGGATGTCGGTGGTGTCGTAGTGGGCACCCAGATCGCCGGAAACGTCGTTCCAGACGTAGGCCTTCATGCGGATAAGGTCGACGACGCCGGCGAAGTCGTTCTCAGCGCCGATCGGCAGCTGGACGACCAGCGGGGTCGCGCCCAGCTTGGTCTTGATGGTGTCGACGGAGTAGTAGAAGTCAGCGCCGAGCTTATCCATCTTGTTGATGAAGCAGATACGCGGAACGCCGTACTTGTCAGCCTGACGCCACACGGTCTCGGACTGCGGCTCCACGCCTTCCTTGCCATCGAACACGGCGACAGCACCATCGAGCACACGCAGGGAGCGCTCCACCTCGGCCGTGAAGTCCACGTGGCCAGGGGTATCGATGATGTTGATCTGGAACTTCTGCTTCTCGTCATGGGTCTGACGGTTCCAGAAGCAGGTGGTAGCAGCGGACTGAATGGTGATGCCGCGCTCCTGCTCCTGAGCCATGAAGTCCATCGTCGAGGCGCCATCGTGGGTCTCGCCGATCTTGTAGTTCTTACCGGTGTAGAACAGAATACGCTCGGTGGTAGTGGTCTTACCGGCATCGATGTGAGCCATGATGCCGATGTTACGGATCTGGTTGAGATCATTGAGCACGTCTAGTGCCATGATTGTTCCTTAACTCTCGTTCTCGACTAATTACCAGCGGTAATGAGCGAAGGCCTTGTTGGCCTCTGCCATCTTATGAGTATCCTCGCGGCGCTTGACAGAAGCACCGAGGCCGTTGGAGGCATCGAGGATTTCGTTGGCCAGACGCTCAGCCATGGTCTTCTCGCGACGGGCGCGGGAGAAGTCGGTGAGCCAGCGCAGAGACAGCGTGTTGGCGCGGCCCGGCTTCACTTCGACCGGGACCTGGTAGGTAGCGCCACCGACACGGCGGGAGCGAACCTCGAGGGACGGACGGATGTTGTCCAGAGCGCGCTTGAGAACGGCGACCGGCTCCTGGTCGGTCTTCTCCTTGACCATGTCGAGAGCGCTGTAGACGATGTCCTCGGCGATTGACTTCTTGCCGTCAAGCAGAATCTTGTTGATGAGCTGTGCCACAACGGTGGAACCGTAGATCGGATCCGGCAGCAGCTGATGCTTCTTGGAAGGTCCTTTACGTGACATATCTCTTACTTCGCCTTCTTTGCTCCGTACAGGGAACGACCCTGCTTGCGATCCTTCACACCCTGGGTATCGAGGGCGCCACGAACGATGTGGTAACGAACACCCGGCAGATCCTTGACACGGCCGCCGCGAACGAGCACGATGGAGTGCTCCTGCAGGTTGTGGCCTTCGCCCGGGATGTATGCGGTGACTTCCACACCGGAGCTCAGGCGCACACGGGCGACCTTACGCAGTGCCGAGTTCGGCTTCTTCGGGGTGGTGGTGTAAACACGGGTGCACACGCCACGACGCAGCGGGCTTCCCTTCAGTGCCAAAGTCTTGGACTTCTTCGGCTTTGCCTGACGTCCCTTACGGACGAGCTGTTCAATAGTAGGCAACTTGAATTCTCCGATTCAGTGGTTTCTCTTGTTTTCGTGTGACCGCCGCACTGCACCCACACTCCACGACACTGAATCGTAAAGATAGCCACAGTCCACCGGCCCGATGGCCCGTCCCTCTCTCACCGCCGCATTGCTGCGCGTGATGCAATCGAGTTCCGGGATATCCCAACCCGCACGCCTGTTACATAAGGCATGCCGTTGGCACACACAAATTACCAGTATACAGGTCTGCCGGACAATGCTGGATAATCGTGTCGCGACAGCAACGGCCGTTATACGAAGAGTGGCTCCGACGCCATCCTGGCATCGGAGCCACTCTCCCACGCGCCACCTTGCGCGCATCGCTTCAAACCTCTGAGTCTTTTCATAACCCCATGCGGCCCGGCGCCCTCGCCGTACTGCCTATGCCGCCATCTCGAATCGCTATATTCGGTTGTTCTTCAGTTATATCTTGAAGGCGTTGCGCATGGGCCTCACGGCCATCGGCGCCTCATTGCGACCTGACGAATTCTCGACCGATCTGCAACTCCGGCCTTCACCTTTAGTATACCGCAAACGAACATATGACACGGGGCAAAACACCCCTAAATCCCAATATTTTCAATACTTAACCGAACTTCAGCGCAAAGCAACACAATCTAACATCGCCATGGAAAAACAGGTCAAAACAGAACAGCCTCTGAACCGTTCTGTACGGTTCAGAGGCTGCCTGACCGATGCCACGAATCACATTCAGGCGTTGACCGTTTCCTCGGACTCATCCTTGACGGCGTCCCCGGCTTCCGAAGCCTTGGCCGCGGAACCCTTCTCGCCATTGTCGGAATCCGGGTGGATCTGATGCTTGTCATCGTGCTCGCGCCACCAGCTGGACAGCACCGAACCGGAGATGTTGTGCCATACGCTGAAGAAGGTGGACGGCACGGCGGCAAGCGGGTTGGACGCGAAGGAGCTCAGGGCCAGCGTGGCGCCCAAAGCGGAATCCTGCATGCCGACCTCGAAGGTGATGGCCTTCTGCTGCGCGTAGCGGAAGCCCTTCGGATACACCTTGTACATGAGCTTGGAGAAGCCGAAGCCCAGCGCGTAGCCGCACAGGTTGTGCAGGATGACCACCGGGATGGCAAGCAGCGAGGATGCCACGAACAGCTTCGAACCATTGGCTGCGACCACGACGCCGATGATGAGCAGGATGGCGACCTGGGACACGATCGGCAGCGCCACCGTGACCTTCTCGATCTTCTCCTTGAAGATGGCGTGGCAGATCACACCGAGCGCGATCGGGAACAGCACCACCTTGACCGCGTTGAGGAACAGGGACTCGACCGGCACGGTCACATACTGGGAGGCGAGCCACTGCATCAGCAGAGGAATCATGAACGGCGCGCACAGCGTGGACAGGATGCCGATGGACACGTCAAGCGCCACGTCGCCACGGCTCAGATAGCTCATCACGTTGGATGAGGTGCCGGACGGGCAGCAGCCGACCAGAATCACGCCCACGGCAAGCGGGCCGTCGAGACGGAAGATCCAGCACAGCAGCACGGCCACCAACGGCATGATCACGAAGTGGGCCACCGTGCCGACGACGACCATCAGCGGCTGGGTGAGGATACGTTTGAAATCGTCGAGCGTCAGCGTCAGGCCCATGCCGAACAGCACGATGCCCAGGAAGTATCCGGTGTAGGACTTGCCCCACAGGCTGGTTTGCGGCACGAAGTAGTTGAACACGGCCCATACGATCACGATCACGGTGAACCATTTGGTGAGCCAATCACCAAACGCCTTGATCTTCTGCATTATCGTTTCCTCTTTTCTCAATCACGTTTCCATGGAAGTCATTTCCGGGGAAAACAAAACGGGACCGGCTTTCCGCCGACCCCGTCGTGACATCTTCCGTTGGAATTGCCTACAAATCAGGCACCCACCCATCAAGTGCGTAACATTCCGTTCACATAATGAACATCACTTGACGGCCGGAAGCGCAACACGCCGACGCGCGCACATCCAAAAAATCGTGTATAGTATCCATTCGTTGCGCTTCCGCATGGAAGTGAGAACATGGTGGCTATAGCTCAGTTGGTAGAGCATCTGATTGTGGTTCAGAAGGTCGCGCGTTCGAGCCGCGTTAGCCACCCCGGTGAAACCTCGGAAGAAATTCCGAGGTTTTTTGCTATCCGCGGCGGCCGAACGCGCGGAACCAGACTTTCCCGATCGCAAGCAACCCACAACAAAAGGAACGACCATGCTGTCTTTCGAAAACGACTACTCCTGCGCCGCGACGCCGGAAATCATCGCCCGTCTCGCCGAAACCGCGACCAACCAGTATCCCGGCTACGGCACCGACGACGTCTGCGAAAGCGCCAAAGCCAAAATCCGCGAGGCCTGCGCATGCCCGGACGCCGAAATCTTCTTCCTCGTCGGCGGCACTCAGACCAACCAGGTCGTCATCGACGCCATCACCCCACCGTATGCGGGCGTGGTGGCGGCCACCACCGGACATGTGAACGTGCATGAGGCGGGCGCTATCGAATTCACCGGCCACAAAGTGCTCACGCTCCCCCACCATGACGGCAAAATCGACGCGGATGAACTCGACGAATACTGCGCCACGTTCTACGCGGACGGCAACTACACGCATATGGTGTTCCCCGGCTGCGTGTACATTTCGCAGGCCACCGAATACGGCACGCTGTACACGCTGGCCGAGCTCGAGGCGATCCGCAAGGTCTGCACGAAGTACGACATGCCGTTGTTCATCGACGGCGCGCGTCTCGGCTACGCGCTGACCGCCTCCGGCAACGACGTGACGATCGAGGACATCGCGCGTCTCGCCGACGTGTTCTATATCGGCGGCACCAAGGTGGGCGCGATGTTCGGAGAGGCCGTGGTGTTCACGCACGGCAACATGCCGAAGCATTTCGTGACGATCGTCAAGCAGCATGGCGCGCTGCTGGCCAAGGGATGGCTGCTGGGACTGCAGTTCGACACGTTGTTCACCGACGGCCTGTACCTGCGCATCGCCCGCCACGCCAACGATGCCGCGGACCGTATCCGCAAGGTGCTGGTGGAACGTGGCTACACGCTGACTTTCGATGCGCCGACCAACCAGATCTTCGTCACGCTCGACAACGAGATCTCCGAACGTCTGCAACGCGACGTCCGTCTCGGCTTCACGGAAAAGGCGGACGACACGCATACCGTGATGCGCATCTGCACCAGCTGGGCCACGACCGACGAGCAGGTGGACGAGCTGGTCGCACTGCTGTAAAAGACAGTCCGCAAAACAAGGAAAGCCGGGAAATCGCTCCCGGCTTTTCGCTTATGTATAACGATTGTATTGCGATTGCGGCAGGCGCCATTCAGCGACGGTTATCGGCGATCGCCTCACGTTCCATCGCGACGAACTTACGTACGGACGATTCCACCGAATAATTGGTTTTCGTATGTTTGGCGTAGGTGCCGCCCCACTTGGCGAGCTGCGCCGGATGGTCGATCCACCAGTCGATACGACGGGCCAGCGCGTCCACATCGTCCACGGGGAACAACGATTCGTCCAGCAGCGCGAACTGGCCGGCCGCGCTCAGCGACGACGAGGCAATCACCGGCACCAGACCGGCGGCCATGCCTTCGATGACACTCACCGATTCGAGATCGGCGATCGACGGATGCACCAGCAGATCGCCGGAACGCAGCAACGCCGGCATGTCGGCATTCCGGTGGAATCCGATCGAAGCCGGACGAGACAACAGCCGTCCGGCCATACGCTGCAACCTCTTCTTAAGCGGCCCGGTGCCGGCGATCACCAATTCGATGTCCTGCGCGTGACGGCAGCGGGCGATCGCCCGGATCAACGCGACATGGTTCTTCTCATTGGTCAGTCGTCCCGACGCGACGATACGGAACGGCACCGGCGACGGCTCGTCCGCCTTGCGCTGCCGCTTCGGCGTGAACCGCGATTCGTAGCCGTTGGAGATGACATGCAGCTTCGACTTGTATCCATGCGAGCGCAGCAGGCTCGCACCCAATTCGGTCGGCACATGCACATGGTCGATCTTGCGGTACAGCCATATGTCGAACAGCCAGTAGATGAACGAGTCGATGCCGGGCACATATTTCAAAGGCCCCGCGGAATACGTGACGTTCTCCGGCTGCACGTGGTAGCCGGCCGTAACGGCGATGCCCATCTGTTTGGCGACCTTGCAGGCATGCTGGCCGAAACGGAACGGCGTGTAGATATGCACCACGTCCACACCATCGAACGCCTTGCGAAACAGCGTGTCGCTCGGCTCGGCGAACTGCATCTGCTGCTTCTTCGCCACCCAGCTGACCAACGGCACATGATTGACGCGCGCGGGATATTCGGGCGCGCCGATGCCCACCAAACGGACATGATGCCCCTGGCGCTCCAGCTCCTGCGCCCACTGCAACGCCGAATTCGAGGTGCCATTGCCCCGATTCCCCGACGTGTCGACCACCATGGCAATGGTCAGGGGGGGTTGCGTTTCATTCTTCTCATTCTCGGACATGCGTTCCATCCTACGCCGATGGCACAATAGAAGTCATGACTGAAGAGAATCGTGCCCTCGGCACTCCGCTTGGCAAGCATCCGACCCGTGTTCTGTTCCTTGGCTCCGGCGAGCTGGGCAAGGAAGTCACCATCGAACTGATGAGACTCGGCGCATGGGTGTGCGCGGCCGATTCCTACGCCGGCGCGCCGGCACAACAGGTGGCGCACGAATACCGCGTGCTCGACATGGCCAACGCGGACCAGCTGCGCGCGCTGTTCGACGAAATCCAGCCGGACATCATCGTGCCGGAAGTCGAAGCGATAGCCACTTCCGAGCTTGCGGCCGCCGCAGCACGTGGCGCGCAGGTGGTGCCGAGCGCCGAAATCGCGGCGATCTGCATGGATCGCGAACGCCTGCGCGTGCTCGCACACGAGGAACTGGGACTGCCGACCACCCCGTACCGTTTCGCCGGCTCTCTGGAAGAACTACGTGAGGGCGCGCAAATCGTCGGCTATCCATGCGTGGTCAAGCCGATCATGAGCTCCTCCGGCCACGGACAGTCCGTGGTACGTTCCACGGAAGCGATCGACGCGGCTTGGACCGAAGCGCAGGAAGGCCGCCGCGCACACGACGAAGGCGACGTGTCACGCGTGATCGTGGAGGCGCTCGCTCCACTCGACTACGAGCTGACCGTACTGACCGTCAGCTCCAGCGCCGGCATCGTGACCTGCGCTCCAATCGGACAACGTCAGGAAAACGGCGACTACCGCGAATCCTGGCAGCCGGCCACCTTCACGCCGGACGTGCTCGAACAGGCCCAGCACATCGCACGAACCGCCGTGGAAGGTCTGGTGGCGAAGGCCAAGGCATCCGGCGAAAAAGGCTGGGGCGTGTTCGGCGTCGAACTGTTCGTGCTGACCGACGGAAACGTGCTGTTCAACGAGGTCTCCCCTCGTCCGCACGATACCGGCATGGTCACCATGGCTTCCCAGCGATTGAGCGAATTCGCATTGCACGCGCGCGCGATCCTCGGCCTGCCGATCACACAGGAACATGTCGCCCTGTCGATTCCGCAAGGCACCGTCGCGGCAAGCCATGCGATCGTCGTCCAGGGCGATGGCGAAGCGGAATTCCGCAACGTCGCCGCCGCGCTCGCCGAACCGGGTACCGACCTGCGTATCTTCGCGAAGCCGGAAGTGCATGGGCACCGACGCATGGCAGTCGCGCTGGCCATCGGCGGCAACGAGGCGGATGCGCGCGCCAAAGCCGGGAACGTGGCCGAATCGCTCGACATCGCAATCGTTTGACGGCTATCGCCGGATGCTGAGACGAGGCTGCCGGAACGCGCCCAAAAGTCGCGCGATTGTAGCCTCCCGTTGGTATCTTGTTAACCGTCAAGTTCACCAAACTATCTACCTCCCACACACCAGGAAAGGCGAGTAATGGAGAAGTTGGAAAAGCTCTACGAGGGCAAAGCCAAGCAACTGTACGCAACTGACGATCCGGAGGTCCTCTGGGTCGAATACAAGAACTCCGCTACCGCAGGTGACGGCGAAAAGAAGGAAGACTTCGCCGGCAAGGGCAGGCTGAACAACCTCATCACCACGTTGATCTTCGATCTGCTCAAGAAGCGCGGCATCGACAGCCACCTGGTGGCACGCGTGGGCGAGACCTCCCAGCTGGTCAAGAAGGTCACGATGTTCCCGCTCGAGATCGTGCTGCGTAACACCGCGGCCGGCCACTTCTGCTCCCGCCTGGGCGTCGAAGAGGGCATCGAGCTCAAGGAACCGGTGCTGGAGTACTTCCTGAAGAACGATGACCTGCACGATCCGTTCGTGAACGACGACGATCTGGTGGCGCTCGATGTGTGCACCCGCGAGGATCTGGCCGAAATCGCGCCGCTCGCCCGTCGCATCAACGAAGCCCTGATCGAAATCTTCGCCAAGATCGACGTCAAGCTGGTCGATTTCAAGATCGAGATGGGCCGCACCTCCGACGGCACGCTGCTGCTCGCCGATGAAATCACGCCGGATTCCTGCCGTCTGTGGGATCAGCGCGACCATTCCGGCAAGGTGGAGCACCTCGATAAGGACCTGTTCCGCCGCGACCTGGGCGACATCATCCCGGCATACGAGGAGATCGAAAGCCGCTTGGCCGAGCTCGCCAAGTCCGAGGGCATCGAAGTCGCAGAGTAATGCGTTTGCAAGCCCGCATCTGAAGCGAAAGCCGGATGCGGGCTTCCTTGTTATATCGCAATCCTTCATTCTTTTGTCAATCCAAATCCAATAACCCCTCTTTTTTCAAGGAGTTGACCATGGTTTTTCGCGTGTACGTGGAAAAGAAGCCGGGCTTTGACGTCGCGGCCCAGCAGCTCGCCAACGAGTTGCGCACCATTCTCGGCATCGAAGCTTTGAAGAACGTCCGTCTCGTCAACCGTTACGACGTGGAAGACATCAGCGAGGAGCTGTTCGCCCAGGCCACGCCGACCGTGTTCAGCGAGCCGCAGGTGGACAACGTCTACGCCGACCTGCCTGATTTCGGTTCCGACACCGTGTTCGCGGTGGAGTATCTGCCCGGCCAGTTCGACCAGCGTGCGGATTCCGCCAGCGAGTGCATCCAGCTGATCTCCCAAGGCGAGCGTCCGACGGTTCGTTCCGCCAAGGTGTATGCGTTGGAAGGCGAACTTTCCGAAGCCGATGTCGAGGCCATCAAGCATTACGTGATCAATCCGGTGGAAGCCCGTGAAGCCTCTCTGGATGTCAAGACCACGCTGAAGACCCAGGTGCCGGTGCCAGGCAAGGTGGAAGTCATCGACGGCTTCCGTTCTATGAGCGACGCCGAGCTTGAGCAGTTCATCGAGGACCGTGGTCTCGCCATGGATCTGGCCGACCTGCAGTTCTGCCGTGAGCACTTCACCGAGGAGCAGCGCGACCCGACGATCACCGAGATCAAGGTGATCGACACGTATTGGTCCGACCATTGCCGTCACACCACGTTCGGCACGCAACTTGACGAGGTTTCGATCGACGATGCCACCGTCAAGGCCGCGTTCGACAAGTATCTTGAGATGCGTCACGAGCTGGGCCGCGACGCCAAGCCGGTATGCCTGATGGATATGGGCACGATCGGCGCGAAGTGGCTTAAGAAGAACGGCATTCTGAAGAATCTCGACGAATCCGAGGAAATCAACGCCTGCACCGTCAAGGTGAAGGTGGATGTGAACGGCCATGACGAGGATTGGCTGTTCCTGTTCAAGAACGAGACGCACAACCACCCGACCGAGATCGAACCGTTCGGTGGCGCGGCCACCTGCATCGGCGGCTGCATCCGCGACCCCCTGTCGGGCCGTTCCTACGTGTATCAGGCGATGCGTGTGACCGGTGCCGCCGATCCGACCGTGCCGGTTTCCGAAACGCTTGAGGGCAAGCTCCCCCAGCGTAAGCTCGTCACCACCGCCGCGGCCGGCTACTCCTCCTACGGCAACCAGATCGGTCTGGCCACCGGCCAGGTGAATGAGATCTATCACCCCGGTTATGTGGCCAAGCGCATGGAGGTCGGCGCGGTCGTGGCCGCGACTCCGGCCGATCATGTGCGCCGCGAGACCCCGGCTCCGGGAGACAAGGTCATCCTGCTCGGCGGCCGCACCGGTCGTGACGGCATCGGCGGCGCCACCGGCGCTTCCAAGGCGCATAACGTCGAATCGCTGGAGCTTGACGGCGCCGAAGTGCAGAAGGGCAACGCGCCGGTTGAGCGCAAGCTGCAGCGTCTGTTCCGCCGTGGTGACGCGTGCCGTCTGATCAAGCGTTGCAACGATTTCGGCGCCGGTGGCGTGTCCGTGGCGGTCGGCGAGCTGGCCGACGGCCTGTACGTGGACCTCAACAAGGTGTCCAAGAAGTACGAGGGTCTTGACGGCACCGAACTGGCGATCTCCGAATCCCAGGAGCGCATGGCCGTGGACGTGGCCGCCGAAGATGTGGACGAGTTCCTCGGCTACGCCAAGGAAGAGAACCTCGAGGCCGAGGTCATTGCGACCGTGACCGAGGATCCGCGCATGACGATGGTGTGGAACGGCGACACGATCGTGGACCTTTCCCGCGAATTCCTCGCCTCCAATGGTGCTCCGAAGCATCAGGTGGTGCATGTCGAGGCGCAGCACGGCTACACGACGCCGTGGACTTCCGGCACGCTTTCCGAGCGCATGCACACCATGCTCACCGACCTGAACGTGGCCTCCAACAAGGGCCTTTCCGAACGCTTCGATTCCACCATCGGCGCGGGCACCGTGCTCATGCCGTTCGGCGGTAGGAAGCAGCTGACCCCGAACATGGCCATGGTCGCCAAGCTGCCGGTGTTCGGCGAGACCACCACCGCTTCCGCGATGACGTGGGGCTTCAACCCGTACATTATGGAGAAGAACCAGTTCACGGGCGCGTACCTGTCCGTAGTCGAGTCGCTGTCCAAGCTGGTGGCCGCCGGCTTCGAGCATGAGAATGCATATCTGAGCTTCCAAGAGTACTTCGAGAAGCTGCGCGACGAGCCGGAACGCTGGGGCAAGCCGATGGCCGCCGTGCTGGGCGCTTTGATGGCCCAGGTGGATCTGGGCGCGGGCGCGATCGGCGGCAAGGACTCCATGTCCGGCACCTTCGAGCAGCTTGACGTTCCCCCGACCCTGATCTCCTTCGCCGTGGCGGTGGGCAATATGAAGCGCGCCACCTCCCCCGAGTTCAAGGGCGCCGGCCACCGTGTGGTCCGCATCGCCCCGCGCTATAAGGCCGATGGCCTCACCCCGGACAAGGATTCGCTGCTGGAGGTGTTCTCCGCGGTTGAGGAGCTCACCGATTTCGGCGACGCTCTGGCCGTGTCCACTCCGGGCTACGGCGCCACCGCCGAGGCGATCTTCAAGATGACGGTCGGCAACCAGATCGGCGTGAAGCTGGACGACGGCATTGCCGTGGATGACCTGTTTGCTCCGGCCTATGGCTCCTTCATCATCGAGCTTGCCGACAACGCGAAGGTTCCGGCCGTGTCCAACCTGGTGGAAGTCAGCGAGGTCGGCGAAACCACCGAGGAGTATTCGTTCGTGGCCGCCGGCGAGACGCTTGATCTGGCCGAGCTGCAGGACGCGTGGGAGGGCGGCATCGAATCCGTGTTCCCGTACCGTTCCAAGGGCGAGGAGAAGGGCAAGACGGTTGAAACCATGTCCTTCGACGCTCCGAAGAAGACCGTATACACCGGCACCGGTGTGGCCAAGCCGCATGTGATCATCCCTGTGTTCCCAGGCAACAACTGCGAATACGATTCCGCAGCCGCCTTCGAACGCGCGGGCGCCGACGTGAGCACGCTCATCGTGAACAACCTCACCCCGGCGGCCGTGGCCGAATCCACCAACGCGTTGGTAGAGGAGATCAAGAAGAGCCAGATCATCATGATCCCTGGCGGCTTCTCCGGCGGCGACGAACCGGACGGCTCCGCCAAGTTCATCACCGCGTTCTTCCGCGCTCCGGCCGTGACCGAGGCCGTGCGCGACCTGCTGAACAACCGTGATGGCCTGATGCTCGGCATCTGCAACGGTTTCCAGGCGCTTATCAAGCTTGGCCTGGTGCCGTACGGCGACATCGTGCCGATGACCGCCGAATGCCCGACGCTGACGTTCAACACCATCGGCCGCCACCAGAGCCGTCTGGTGCGCACCCGCGTGGCGTCGAACCTCTCCCCGTGGCTGGCGAAGACCGAGGTGGGCGACATGCACACCATCGCCATCTCCCACGGCGAAGGTCGTTTCGTGGCTTCCGACGATGTGCTCGCCCAGCTCAAGGCCAACGGCCAGATCGCCACGCAGTATGTGGACGAGGCCGGCGTGCCGGGCATGGACCTGGATGTGAACCCGAACGGTTCGCTGCTGGCCATCGAAGGCATCACCAGTCCGGACGGCCGCGTGTTCGGCAAGATGGGCCACTCCGAGCGCTACAGCAACGGCACATTCGTGAACGTGCCCGGCGAGAAGGACCAGCCGCTGTTCGCAGCCGGCGTGGAGTACTTCACTGCCTGAGCATCGAGACTCTTTTCACGCTCACATAATCAAGGGTGGGTTCGAAATCTCATGATTCCGAACCCACCCTTTCATATACAGCAATCCGCGACATTCGTCATAGCAGCCGCTTCAGGCGGAAAGGTAGCCCTCGGCGAGATCGACGGGCCTGTTGGCGCGTTCCACCGCATCATCGCTGGATTGCGCGGTTTGTCTGATGATGTCGTCGTAACCGGTCAGGGCGGCGAAAGGCATGAATTGGGCGGCACGGTTATGCATGCTCATATGGGCATGCGTCTGCGATTGGTGATGCGGCAGATCGATGATGTCGTCGTAGCGATGGGTTTCCGTAAGGCTCATGCCGCATGACCTCCTATCTGCTTGTTGCGCTGCTGGCCTGTGGCGTCATCGAACATATCCATGGCCTTGATGATGGAATTTCTGCCGAATTTGCGTTTGATGTCCAGAAGCGTTTGCTGCATATGCAGTTCGGCGTCCCCTCGTGGCGAATCCTTGGAACCACCATCGGCGGAACGCATAGCCTCGCATTCGGCCGCATCAGCGGAAGCGGAATCCACCGGCGCTTCCATCGCGGCGAACAAATCAGGCTGCGTATATTCGGACGCGGCCGCCTGCCGCCGTTCCTCAAGTTGCTCGTCGGTCAGCACATCGGCGGCGACCACATTCAGCCGACGGACCAGCAAACGCCTGTCTACGATCGAAAGGAAAAGCTTATCGACCGCGTCGCAAATACGCGACGTAGCCGACGTCGGCTCCGGCAATGCGATCGACCCGGTGGCCGGCTTGGGTACGCGGCGGCCATACCTGTCGATTGAAACAGGGCCGTCGTATGTTGCCGCGGCATGTTCGGCAATCGCCTTCAAATCAGCGGAACCGTCCTTGCCAAGCCGTTTCGGATCGAGACTTGCCGTGTCGTAGCCGACCATCAATCCCACTCTGCCGGCTTTCACGCCCTTCGCTACCAAATCCAATGACAGCGTATCCGCCATTTCACGCACAATCAGCCGGGCTGCGTCGAATCCCGCCGGCCCTGTCAGCACTTGTCCGGAACTCAAGCTGTGCCCCGACGGCTTGTACACTTTGATGTCCGCGATGGTGCACGGCTCCCAACCCCACGCATGGTCGATGAGTAGTTCAGCATTCACTCCGAACATCCGATATAGCAGATCCTCGTTGTAATACTCATCGGCGCGACCCATCGAGCAACGTGCGATATCTCCCATGGTCAACAAGCCCTGAGCCTCGAGCCTTTTCGCATATCCTCGTCCAACACGCCAAAAATCAGTAATCGGACGATGCCCCCACAACAGTTTCCGATACGACATCTCGTCCAGCCTGGCAATGCGGATGCCATCCTCCCCAGCATGGATATGCTTGGCCACAATGTCCATGGCAACCTTGGCCAGATACATGTTCGTACCAATACCCGCTGTAGCGGTGATACCAGTCCGAGCATGAATGTCATGGATAATGTCGCGCGTCATCTCCTCCACGCCTTTGCCATAGGCGCGTAGATACCCAGTGACGTCCATGAACACCTCGTCCACCGAATAGACATGGATGTCATCCGCCGACACGTATTTCAAGTAAATACCGTAGATTTTCGCGCTCATCGCCAGATAATGCGACATGCGCGGCTTGGCTATGAACACGTCCGCAGCCAGATTCGGATTATCAGCGAGCGCTTTCGCATCATACGATTTTCCCGTCAGCACTCCGCCCGGGGCAACAGCCCGACGTGCCGCATTGACCTCTTTGAGTTTCGCTTTGACCTCGAATAGACGGGCACGACCCGGCAACCCGTATTCCTTCAGCGACGGAGAAACCGCCAAACAAATGGTTTTGTCGGTACGCGACTGATCCGCTACTACCAGATGCGTGGACAGTGGCGGAAAACCATGCTCGACACATTCCGAAGATGCATAGAAGGATTTCAAGTCGATTGCCACGTATGTTCGTTCGGCCATAACACTCCTTCCATGCAACAGTTCTTATAAACGTATCCATCACGCCCGCAAACATGATACGTTCTCAACGTTCTCATCATAACAAAATATTCGAACAGCCGTTCGAATGCGTGTTTAGTTTTGCATTCATCCCAAGGACTCCCCGAAACCTGTCGCTTGTAGCCTCCCGTTGGTAGGGTTGAACGGTAGCGAACCCCTTGTCTCCATGGTTTTGGAAGGAGCTTTGGCTTGTCAGCTGAACTCGAAGACATCCACGAGGAATGCGGTATTTTCGGCGTTTGGGGCCACTCGGACGCCGCCCGACTCACCTACTTCGGTCTGCACGCGCTGCAGCATCGCGGTCAGGAGGGTGCCGGCATTGTCTCCAACGATAATGGTCATCTCATCGGTCATCGCGGAACGGGTCTGCTGACCCAGGTGTTCAGCGACGAACGGGAAATCGAACGCCTGAAAGGAGACAAAGCAATCGGCCATGTGCGTTACGCCACAGCCGGTTCCGGCGGCACCGACAACATCCAGCCGTTCATCTTCCGCTTCCATGACGGGGATATGGCGTTGTGTCACAACGGCAATCTCACCAATTGCCCCTCCTTACGCCGCAAGCTGGAGGACGAGGGAGCGATCTTCCATTCGAACTCCGACACCGAAGTGCTGATGCACCTCATCCGTCGTTCCAGCAAGCCCACGTTCATGGACAAGCTCAAGGAAGCGCTCAACACCGTGCACGGCGGCTTCGCCTATCTGATCATGACCGAACATGCCATGATCGGCGCGCTCGATCCGAACGGATTCCGTCCGCTGTCCCTTGGCAGGATGACGAACGGCGCCTATGTGCTCGCTTCCGAGACCTGCGCGCTCGACACTGTCGGAGCCGAACTGGTGCGTGACATCCGCCCGGGCGAGATCGTGGTCGTGGATGACGATGGCTACCGCATCGACCGTTACACGGATCAGACCCAGCTGGCCATCTGCTCGATGGAATTCATCTACTTCGCACGCCCCGATTCCAACATCTACGGCGTGAACGTGCATTCGGCCCGCAAGCGCATGGGCGCGCGCCTGGCTCAGGAATCCCCCGTCGACGCCGATATGGTCATCGCCGTGCCGAACTCCTCCCTGTCGGCGGCTTCCGGCTATTCGGAGGAGGCCGGCCTGCCGAACGAAATGGGTCTGATCAAGAACCAGTACGTGGCACGCACCTTCATCCAGCCCACGCAGGAGCTGCGCGAGCAGGGCGTGCGTATGAAGCTGTCCGCAGTGCGCGGCGTGGTCAAGGGCAAGCGCGTGGTCGTCATCGATGATTCCATCGTGCGCGGCACCACCTCGAAGCGCATCGTGCAGATGCTCAAGGAGGCCGGGGCGGCCGAAGTGCATATGCGCATCAGCTCCCCGCCGCTGAAGTACCCGTGCTTCTACGGCATCGACATCTCCACCACCAAGGAGCTGATAGCGGCCAAGAAGTCCGTCGACGAAATCCGCGACTACATCGGAGCCGATTCACTGGCGTTCCTGTCGCTCGACGGCTTGGTGGAATCCATCGGCCTTGGCGCGGACGCACCGTATGGCGGCCTGTGCGTAGCCTACTTCAACGGCGACTATCCGACCGCCTTGGACGACTACGAAGCCGACTTCCTGAAGTCGCTCACTCCGGAGGATCGTGTCCGTCTGCCCGAATTCGCCCTGTACAAGAGCAAGTACGAAGGCAACGAATACACCACCACTTCATCCCAAGAAGAACACTGAGACCCGAGAAAGGTTAGATATGCCAAAAGCATATGAGGAAGCCGGCGTAAGCGTTGAGGCCGGTTACGAAGTCGTCAAGCGTATCAAGTCCCACGTGGCGCGCACCAACCGTCCGGGCGTGGTCGGCGGCATCGGCGGCTTCGGCGGATTGTTCGATCTCGCTTCCCTCGGTTACAAGGAGCCGGTGCTGATTTCCGGCACCGACGGCGTCGGCACCAAGCTGGTCGTGGCCAAGATGGCCAACAAGCACGACACCATCGGCATCGACTGCGTGGCCATGTGCGTCAACGATATCGCCGCCCAGGGCGCCGAGCCGCTGTTCTTCCTGGATTACATCGCCTGCGGCAAGAACGATCCGGCTCTGCTCGAGCAGGTCGTCTCCGGCGTGGCCGACGGCTGCGTGCAGGCCGGTTCCGGTCTGATCGGCGGCGAGACCGCCGAGATGCCGGGCATGTATGACGAGGACGAGTACGATCTGGCTGGCTTCGCGGTCGGCGTGGCCGAAAAGTCCGCTATCGTCGACGGCTCCACCATCGCTGAGGGCGACGTGCTTATCGGCCTGCCGTCCACCGGCGTGCATTCCAACGGTTTCTCCCTGGTGCGCAAGGCCCTGTTCGAGCAGGTCGGCTACACCGTGGACACCGTACTGGACGAACTGGGCGGTGAGAAGCTTGGCGACGTGCTGCTCACTCCGACCAAGATTTACGTGAAGGCCCTTTCCCCGCTGTTCAAGGCGGGCGTGGTCAAGGGCGTCGCGCATATCACCGGCGGCGGTTTCATCGAGAACATTCCGCGTATGATTCCGGACGGTCTTGCCGCCCATATCAACCTTGGCTCCTGGCCGGTGCTCCCGATTTTCGACGTGCTCGAGAAGGCCGGCAGCATCGATCATATGGAAATGTTCAACATCTTCAACATGGGTATCGGCATGGTGCTGGCCGTCAGCGCCGAAGATGCCGATAAGACCATGGAACTGCTGAAGTCCAATGGCGAGGCCGGCTATGTGCTGGGCAATATCGTCAAGAAGACCGGCGAGGACGTCGAACTGCAGTAAACGAACATACGGGGGTAGCCGAACAGGCACCCCCGATATTATTTCTTGAGATTGGCACTCTTCCCCATAAGGGATACAACAGGAGGAAATATGAAGGTTCTGGTCATTGGTTCCGGTGCGCGTGAACATGCCATCGCCCACGCGCTCATGCGTGGCGGCAGCGTCAGCGAGGTCACTGTGGCCCCAGGCAATCCGGGCATGGAGCTTGACGGCATCCGCACCACGCAGCTCAACCCGTCCAATCATGCGGCGCTCATCGATTTCGTGAAGAACAATGGTTACGACTGGGTGTTCGTCGGACCGGAAGTGCCGCTTATCGAAGGCATCGTCGACGATTTCGCGGCCGCCGGCATCAAGGCGTTCGGCCCGAACAAGGCCGCCGCGCAGATCGAGGGTTCCAAGGACTTCGCCAAGCAGCTTATGGAACGTCACGACATTCCGACCGCGAAGTACCAGACGTTCGACGATTTGGAGCGTTCCACCGCTTATGTGCGCGAGCATGGCGCGCCGATCGTCATCAAGGCCGATGGCCTGGCCGCAGGCAAGGGCGTGACCGTGGCGATGGATGAGGAGACCGCCATCGCCGCTTTGGAGGACATTTTCGTGGACCACCGCTTCGGCAACGCCGGCGCGAAGGTGGTTATCGAGGATTTCCTTGAGGGTCAGGAATTCTCTCTGATGAGCTTTGTGAACGGCACCGATTTCTGGCCGATGCCGATTTCGCAGGATCACAAGCGTGCCTACGATGGCGACAAGGGTCCGAACACCGGCGGCATGGGCGCCTACAGCCCGGTTCCGCAGATCGGTCAGGATGTGATCGACACCGCCATCGAAACCATCGTCAAGCCGACCGTTCAGGCCATGGCCGACGAGGGCACGCCGTTCACCGGCATTCTGTACGCCGGCCTCATCGCCACCGCCGACGGCCCGAAGGTCATTGAGTTCAACGCGCGTTTCGGCGATCCAGAGACCGAAGTGGTGCTGCCGAAGCTCACGTCCGATCTCGGTGCCGGCATCAGCGCCATTCTCAACGGCGAAACCCCGGAATTCACGTGGGATGAGGACAATGCCACTCTTGGCGTGGTGATCGCTTCCGAAGGTTACCCGACCAACGTGGTCAAGGGTGCCGCGATTCCTGAGATCACGGTAGATGACGATTCCCATGTCTACTATGCGGGCGTCGCACGTGGCGAGCATGGTCTCGTGGCCAACTCCGGTCGCGTGCTGCTGGTCGAGTCCTCCGCTGCGGACATCAAGGCCGCGCAGGACAAGGTCTACGCGATCATCGACAAGCTCGACACCAAGGGCATGTTCTACCGTCACGACATCGGTTTCAAAGCGCTGAACGCGTGATGATGGTGTGTTGGCTGCGCTGAACCAATAGCCGTTGAGGGGCTGTTCCAATAGTTTGGAACAGCCCCTCAATGTTTTAAGATTTGTGCGGCAGGCGCGTCGTCGCCCACCACACTCCTGCCGTGACGAGGACGTGCGCGAATTCCGTGCGGCCCGACACGAAGGCGCACAACGGTACGTCGAGTGTCGAGCCGTGCGGCAGGCGCGCCGTCCTCGTTACGGCAGGTCCATGAAGGAGGTGTCTTTCAGGTAATTCTTCCCCGTGGTGATGTCGTACTGGATGAGCTTGTAATCCGCCATCAGCTGTTTGGTTTCGGCGTCGAAATCGCTTTCGGCCATGGGATTGCCCTTGGAGTCAAGGTAGATGTTCTGACCTTCCGGAATACGGTCCCAGCCTTGGATGTTGTTGACCACCGGCGGTTCCATGGCCGAGATCTTGGAGTGCATTTCGGTGAGGAACGCCAGATACGGCGACACCTTGGCATCCATATGCTCGGCGGCCTGCGCCACAAAGAAGTTGGGCGACGAATAGTCGGCGTTGCCGATCTTGTTGCCTTGCGTGCCGGAAGCCTTGTTGGACCAGATGAAGTAGTCCGTCTGATGCAACGCCAGCGAGTTGCCGTCATCAGCGGAAGCCGACGAGTAGATGCCCGGCAGATGGTCTCCGTAGAAGACCACGGTGACCGGCTTGCCGAGCTTGTCGAGTTCGGCAAGGAAATCGGCGGTCGCATCATCCGTCAGCGAAGCGCCCTTCTGATAGGTTTCGATGGACTCCTGCTCGTCGTCCTTCAACGGTTTGTCCGTGGTGGAGGTCGCCTTGAAATCGTTATGCTTGTACCACTTGTGGTAAGGCATGTGGTTCTGCATGGTGATGACCTGCAGGAACTGGTTGGACTTGGTTTTCTTCACCTGTTCCAGCGTGCTCTTGTAGGTGGCCTCGTCGGAGACGTACGGCGAATCGTCGATCTTGTCCTGATGAGAGATGACGTCCGGACCGGTCAACGTATAGAAATGCGAGAAGCCGAACTTCTTGTAGTTGGTGGCGCGCGAATACATAGACGATTCGTACGGGTGCAGGCCGATGGAGTTCTTTGCGGCGCCCCACATCTGGTTGATTGTCGGCGTCCAATGCTCGCTCGGCACCAGCTGCTGGTATGGGCTGGTCAGGGAGGAATCGAAATTCGCCATGCTCAGACCGGACAGTCCCATGTATTCCAGATTGGCGGTGCCGCCGCCGTATCCGGAGGACAGCATCAGGCCGGACGTGGTATTCTGCTTAATCTTGCGGATGTTCGGTATGGAATCCTTGTTGACTTTGAGTCCCGGCACGCGGGACGGGTCGGAGAAGGATTCGGACAGCACGTAGATGACGGTGCTGTCGGTCATGTTCGCGAAACGTTTCGCGTTGATCTTCTTCGCGGCCTTCTCATAGCGGGCCGCGACCTGCTTCATGGTCTCTTCGGAATAGTCGTCCGGCTTGACCATGACTTTCGGGTTGAGCTGACGGGTGAACGCCACCAGCGGCCCGTTGCGCTGGGCGTCGTATACGGAGTCCCACATGGAGGGCTTGTCCCCCATGACGGTGGCGAAGCCTTTGGCCCACGAGCCGACGGTGCTCACCTGCATCGAATACAGCGTGAAGAACAGGCCTGGAAGCAGGATCAGCAGCAGTCTTGCGATCGCGTTCACGGAACGGGATCGCTTATCGGAGCCGCGAAACAGTTTGCCGTGACGCGCGTCGAGGCGGTTCAGGAAGACGAACAGCGCCACGAACGCGGCAAACGCCGCCACCGCGATCAGAATGGTCCATTGCGCGCCGGACGGCATGAAACTCATCAGATTGCCGGCGTCGGCCTTCAGAAAGTTCAAATCACTTGGCAGAATCGCCTCGTATCGTATTGAAACCTTGAAATGCTCAATCACGGCGACGATGAACGTGACTGCCAGAAAAACCGGCGTGGCCACCCAGAAACGATTGGTGAGCATCAGCAGAATGACATACAGGACGCCCCATAGGATGAGGTTCAGCACCGCCACGAAATTGGCGCTGGTGAACATCTTGCCGACGAATCCCCAACCGGTGAGCCACATGTTGTTCGACAGCTGCACACGCGTCGCGGATTCGCTGACGCCGATCTGCAGGGCGGCAACGCCCACCGCATCGAACAGCACGAATAGCACGCCGTAGAGCCAGCCGGGGAACTCCTTGCCCGCTTTCTTGGCCATCGGGTCCACGGTAGCGATGTCGAGCTCCTCAATCGGCTCGTTTTTCGATGTTGCTTTGGTCACGCATAACCCCACTTAGTTCGTTTGCAATGCCCTATTGTCATATATGCGTCTGAAAAAGACAACGTCCAACGTTTTTTCTTTACGATTTTTACGATTGGATTGCGCCGATGGCGATACGATTCCAACGGAAATACGGCAGACAGCCGCTACTTGTCCGCCTTCCGGCAATCCTCGCACAGGCCGAACACCTCCAGCGTGTGCCGTTCGATGGTGAAGCCGTACTTGTCGGAGATGCCTTTCAGCCAGCTTTCGGAAGGCGATTCAATTTCCACGGTTTTGCCGCAGTTCGTACAGACGAGGTGATGATGGTGTCCGTCGTCGCCGCACAGGCGGAACAGCTGCTGGCCGTCGAGGCGGACCGTGTCGGCGCGGCCCGCCTCGGCCAGGGCGTTGAGCTGCCGGTAGACCGTGGCGAGTCCGATATGTTCGCCACGGTCTTCCAGCTTGCGGTGCAGCTCCTGCGCGGAGATGAATTCGTCGCAGCCGTTCAGCGCGTCGCGGATGGCGTCTTTCTGGCGGGTCTGCCGCACGATATGTTCACTCATTACTTATGATGTCAGGCTTTCTTCAAGTCGTCCCAGCAGCCGGTGGCTTCAAGGTCGGCTACGGTTTTGGCGGTGTCGTCGGTCAGCACGGTGATGTGTCCCATCTTGCGGTCGTGGCGCACTTCCGCCTTGCAGTAGTCGTGCACGTTCCATTCGGGATGGTCGGCGATGAGCGCACGGGTCGGCGCCACATGCTGGCCGAGCACGTTGACCATGACGGCGGGCTTGAGCAGCTGCGGCTGTTCGAGCGGCCAGCCGGCGATGCCGCGAATGTGCGCGTCGAACTGGTCGAACGAGCAGGCCTCGATGGTGTAGTGGCCGGAATTGTGCGGACGTGGGGCCAGTTCGTTGACGATGACCTTGTTGTCTTTGGTGATGAACAGTTCGATGGCCAGAATGCCGGCGAGTTCGAAGCCTTTGGCCAGTCGCAACGCCAGCTCGTGCGCCTCCTTGGCCACGGTTTCGTCCACTTCGGCCGGCGCGATGGTCATGTGCAGGATGTTGTTGCGATGCTCGTTGCGCACGATCGGGAAGGTCACGTAATCCTTGCCGTTGCCGGCGACGAGGATGCTCGCTTCGAACGCGAAATCGACGAAGCCTTCCAGAATGCTTGGCGGGAAGCTGCCGTCATGGTCGGCGCGGGCGCGCACCTGCTCCAAGTCGGCTTCGGACTTGAGCACGGTCTGGCCGTGGCCGTCGTAACCGCCGGAACGGGTTTTGAGCACAGCCGGATAGTGGATCTCATCAAGTGCCGCTTCAAGTTCCTCGACGCTGTTGACAGCCTTCCACGGCGCGGTGGGCGTGCCATGGTCGTTGATGAACCGCTTCTCGTTGACACGGTCCTGCGTGACGCGCAGCAGATCGGTGCCTTGCGGGGCCGCCGCGAGGGAACGCACTTGATCGATGGCGTCGGCGTCCACGTTCTCAAACTCGTAGGTGAGCACGTCGGACTTTTCAGCCAGTTCGCGGATGGCGGCGATGTCGTCGTATTCGGCGGTCACTTGGAAATCCGCGACCTGAGCGGCCGGACAGTCGGGTGTCGGGTCGAGCACGCCGATGCGGAAGCCCATGTAGCGTGCGGACAGCGCCATCATGCGGCCGAGCTGGCCGCCACCGATGATGCCGATGGTCGCGCCGGGCATCAGTCGTTCGATACGGCCGTTGGTTTCCTCAGACAAGCTGGGCATTGGATTCAGCCACCTTTTCCTTCAGGGAGTCACGATAGTCCTGCAGCGCCTTGGCCAGTCGCTCGTCGGTGGTGCTCAGAATGCTCACCGCGAGCAGGCCGGCGTTGGTTGCGCCGGAGTTGCCGACGGCGGTGGTGGCCACCGGAATGCCGCCCGGCATCTGCACGATGGACAGCAGCGAATCCCAGCCGGACAGCGCGTGGGAGCGTACCGGCACGCCGATGACCGGCAGTGTGGTCTGCGCCGCGACCATGCCCGGCAGGTGGGCCGCGCCGCCCGCGCCGGCGATGATGATCTTCAGCCCGTTGGCACGGGCGTTGTGCGCGAACTCACCCATCAGTTCCGGGGTGCGGTGCGCGGAAATCACCTGCTTCATGTACGGCACCTCGAACTGGTCGAGCATCTCGCATGCGTGCTTCATGGTCTCCCAATCGCTTGCCGATCCCATGATCACCGCGACTTCAGGCTTGTTGTCTGCCATCAAAACCTCCGAAGGATTTACGTAGACTTACGTGTTCCAGAACACCGCCTACTTTACTTACTTGGCTCGATGTGCAGCACGACCTTTCCGAAAACGTCGCCGTCGACCACTTTGCGGAACGCCGCGGGCGCGTCGGCAAGCGCGTAGGTGGAGTCGATGACGGGGTGCAGGTCGGCGTGTTCCACGAATTTGAGCAGTCGTGCGAAATCGTCACGCGAACCCATGGTGTTGCCTTGCACGCGAATGTCCTGGAAGAAGATGCGGGTCAGTTCGGCTCCAGGCTGGTCTCCTGTGGTGGCTCCGCAGATGGCGATGGTGCCGCCGGGGCGTACGGATTTGACGGAATGGCTCCAGGTGGCCGCGCCGACCGATTCGATGACAGCGTCGACCTTATGCGGCAGTCGCGCGCCGGTTTCGAAGGCGGCGTCGGCTCCGATGGCGATCGCGCGGTCTCGTTTCTCTTCGCTGCGTGACGTGACGAACACTTCCAGTCCTGCCGCATGGGCGAGTTGGATGGCCGCTGTGGACACGCCGCCGCCCGCGCCTTGGACGAGCACGGTGTCTCCCGGTTTCACGTTGGCCGATGTGAACAGCAGTGAGTAGGCGGTCAGCCAGCTGGTGCCGAGCGCGGCAGCCTCATCGAGGGTCAGGTTGGCGGGTTTGGCGAACACGTTGGCGCTGGGCACTTGGGTGGTTTCGGCCATGGTGCCCGCGTATTTTTCGGATAGGATGGTGCGCCGCTCCCCCGGCATGACGCCGGCGCCGTCGGTGCCGACGAAGGTGTAGAGCACCACTTCGGCTCCGGCTTTCAGCCCTTTGCGAACAGGAATGTCCTCGTCGAGCACGCCTGACGCGTCGGTGCCGAGAATCATCGGCGTCTGTTCGGCGGAGAGTCCCACGCCCTGCAGGCTCCAGATGTCGTGGTGGTTCACGCTGGCTGCGGCCACGTGGATGGTACTCCAGAACGGCTTGGTTTCGGGCGTGTCCAGCTCCCCCACCTTGAGTTGCGACAGCGGATTGTCATAATCGGTTCCTGCTGCGTATACGGCTTTCATGGTCAGCGCTCCTTCGCGGTTTTTCGGTGGTTCGATTCATTTCATCGTTTCCATTGTGCCGCAGTTGAGAAGACTTTGCAGGTATTTCACAACCGACACCCCGGCAGAGGCATACAGTGGGATAGGATTTTCCGCGGTAAAGAAGACAGGTTCAGGGAAGGACAGTTGCGCATAATGACCGCTGGCATACTGGGTTCGATTCATTCTCCGGCGGATGTGCATGCCCTTTCTTCGCAACAGTTGCGTGATCTGTGTCTGGAGATTCGTTCCACGCTGTTGAATTACGGCCGGAAGCATGGTGGCCACATCGGTTCGAATCTTGGCGTGGTGGAGCTTACCGTGGCGTTGCACCGCGTGTTCGGTTCTCCACGTGACCGTTTCGTTTTCGATGTCTCCCACCAAAGCTACGTGCACAAGATGCTTACCGGGCGCGCCGAGGCGTATCTGGACGAGTCGCGGTTCGGCGAGGTGACAGGTTTCACCAATCCGTTGGAAAGCGAGCATGATTCCTTCGTGCTGGGCCATACCGGCACGTCCATCTCCCTTGCCTGCGGTCTTGCCAAAACACGTGATATGCAACATACCGCTGCGGGAGCAAGCGAAATCGGCAACGTCATCGCCATCATCGGCGACGGTTCGTTGAGCTCGGCGATCGCTTTCGAAGGACTGAACAACGCTGCCGAACAGGGCGGTAATCTCATCATCGTCGTCAACGACAATGAGATGTCGATCGCCGAAGATTTCGGTGGCATGTACGGCAATCTTGCCCGTCTGCGCGCGTCGAACGGAACCGCGGAGCTGAATCTGTTCAAGGCGTTCGGACTTGACTACCGTTATGTGGAGCAGGGCAACGATGTGGACACGCTGGTCGCGGCGCTTGAAGACTTGAAGGATATCGACCATCCCGTCGTGCTGCATATCCACACCACCAAGGGCTTGGGTTTCAGCGATGAGACCGAGGCGCAGGATGGTTCCGACGGATGCAACCAGACCAATCCGCAGCCGCATGCCGGCCAATGCGAGGCGAATCATTGGCAGGATCCGGACAGCGCGCTCGGCAAGCCGCTTGACGCGCGCAAATACTACGGTCAGATGGCCATGGCTTCGTTGGAGTCCCGTTTCGAAAACGAGCCGGGACTGGTGGTCATCTCCCCCGCCACCCCTGGTTCGAATGGCATCACCCGTGATTTCCGTGAACGTGCCGGATCGCATTATGTGGACACCGGCATTACCGAGGAGCATGCGGCCGCGTTCGCCGCAGGCATCGCGAAGGCTGGAGGCCGGCCGGTTCTGGCGACTTCCGCCACGTTCTTCCAGCGTATTTACGACCAGTTGCAGCAGGAGCTGGCGTTGAATCATGTTCCGGCGACGCTGCTGATTTTCGGAGCGGGCATTTCCGGCGCGGACAATACACATTCCGGCACGTTCGATATGACGATGTTCGCCAACACGCCTGATGTGACCTGTCTGGCACCGACCAGCGGAGAGCAGATGCTGGACATGCTTGCATGGGCCACGGGGCCGTCTGATCATGGTGTGACGGCTATCCGCATGCCCGGCGAGCAGATTCTTGCCATGGAGCGTTCCGCCGATATGGCGTTCGACCCGGCCGAACGTGCCGCCGCGCACGAAACGACGATCGATATTACCGGCGATTGCCCTTTCACGCGGTACCAGATCGTGCGTCCGGGACGTGAAGTGGCGATTCTCGGCTTGGGCAATACACTGCCGTTGGCGGCCGAGGTGGCGGCAACGCTCGAAAACGACGACGATATCAATGCGACGCTTATCGACGCGCAGCAGTATTCCGCGATGGATGGCGAGCTGCTGGACGTGCTTGCCGACGGTCATCGTGTGGTCGTCACCCTGGAGGATGGCCAGCTGGAAGGCGGTTGGGGTGAGAAGGTGACCGCTTTCTACGCGAATTCCACTAATCCGAAAGCAGCCACTGTGCATGCGCTCAATTTCGGCGCATCGAAAGAATTCACCGATCGTGTGCCCCTTGCCGAGCTTGATGAACGTTACGGGCTGACTGTGGAAGCGGTGGCTGATCGCATTCGCCGCGTCTTGGCCCGTTAATCACGCAACTAGCCGGCACCGTCAAAAATCGACAGGGAACGTTGAACAATCGCGAAATGCCGGCCCACGCTGAACAGCACATGGCCGACCATAAGCATTATTGTCAATCGCAATCGCTATTGCTCGTTCTTGATGGCGTCCAACGCAGGAATCTTCACAGCCTTATTAGCTGGCCCCAAACCGGCGAGTATGCCCACCAGAATCGAAAACAGCACGGCCACGACAAACAGCCACCATGGAATCACGGAGATTCGGCTCACGTCGTCACCGCCCATAATCGCTTTGCCTACGTTTTCCATACTGAATCCACCAAACGACAGCAGATTGATGCTCAGCGACCCCAAGGCGGAAATCAGACAGGCGATAAGTCCACCGACCAGACCGATGGCACCTGCTTCACATAGGAACATCGTGCGAATATCCTTCACATAGCAGCCGAGCGCCTTCATAATGCCGATTTCCCGAGTGCGTTCCGACACGGACATAATCATGGTGTTGGCGATGCCGATGGCCGCCACCAGGAATGACACCGCGCCAATGCCTCCCAATGCGAGCTGGATGCCACGACTCTGCTTTTCAATCTCCTTGCGGGTCTGTTCGAAGGACGTGGTTTGGTAGCCAGACATTTTGATCTGCGCTTCGATACCCGGCACATCCTTGATATTTTGAGCGTGCACCACCACTTGGTCGTAGTTTGTTTTGGTCCGGCTGGTGGTATTGGTTTTGCCGTCGATTTTGGCCTGCAATGTGTCCATATCCTCCAGCGACATGACTACACCGGAGCTGAATGCATCGTAATTATTGGTTGAAGCGTCCAACACACCGACCACGGTGAGAGGCATGGAAACCACAGGATTCTGCGAACTGGCAGTACCATCGCCGTCGCCTGAATCGGTGGAACTCATCGAAGTGCTGCCTATTTTGCGGTAATCGTCAGGGCTTTGATAATCGGCTCCGGTAATCAAATTGAGTTTCGTGGTCAGTACGTCGAAGAACGGCTTCTCCCCCTCGCTCTCCTTGCAACCGTTCTCATCGCACTCATAATCACCGGGAGCGATACGCCTGGAGTCATCATCGGAACGATACTTATCCATAAACTGGTATGCCGCGTATTTGCCGAGCAATACTTCTCCGGCACGCTTCGGCATACGCCCTTGAACGAGCTTGTATCCCGATGCTTCAAGCTGGGTCATATCCGTACCCATCACAGAAGCATATTGAGCCACGTATCGGGATCCGGCTCCCGCAGTGAGATCCACGGTGCTCTGCGCCGACCGCTGTGGCATCACGGCTGCGACGCCTGAAATGCCACGGAACGTCTGTACCGCAGCATCGTCAAGCTTGGCCTGATGATCCGATGATGTCATGTCCGACGAAGACAAACTCGACATACCGACGCCAGAGCTGTCGTACGCGCCCGAGCCGCCGGCAGCTGTGACGGTAATGTCGTTGAGATTGCCCATGCTCTTGAGCATCTGCTCATTCTGCTCGCTGATGCCTTGTCCAATCGAAATCATCAGGACGATGGAGCAGCAGCCGACGATCACGCCCAGCACCGTCAAAATCGTACGCGATTTGCGCCGCAGCAAATTCTGCGCGCAAGTATGTGCGATATCCGAAAATCGCATGCCTACTCCTTGACGGATGGAGTGGAAGATGACGTTGCGGATACGGAGGCGGCCGATGTGCCACCTGCCGTGGCGATTACCTGCGTCGGCGCATCGGCAGCCATGGCAGTAGATTTACCCTGCTTATCGGCTCCAAGATCGGCAGGCTCCCAATCCCAATCGTCATCATCGGCCGCCTGCTTTGCCTTCTTACGGCGGTGACGGACCACCAATACGACCGTCAGTACAATCACGACGAGTGCAACGGCCGCCGCCACTATCCACACCCAGACCGGCATGCTCTGATCCTGGACGTCAACATCCGTATCGGAATCATCCGGAACAGGAGCTTCAACGGCATTGATTTTCACCGGAAATTCCTTGGTCTGCGGCTGTCCATCGGAATTCTCATACGTCACCGTCAGTTTCGCTTCGGTTTCGCCGGGCTTGTCCGCAGTGAATGCGAATCCAATGGAGCCGGACACGCCGGACGCCACATTGCCGACGTACTGCTTGGCCTGCGTGGCGGTGATACCGTCGCCTTCAACGCTCGCCTCGACATTGGAAACGTCGCCCTTGCCCTTGTTCACGTAATCCATGGTGATAGTAGTTTCCTCACCCGCGTTGACGATATTGGGCACCACTGGATCGTTCAATTCAAAACGATCAGGCTGCGAAACGGGTACGGAAATTTTGATGTCGGAAGTGTTGGAGCTGCGTGCGGCACCGTCCACATACTCGTATTTGAAGCTGATGTCGATGCCCTGCGCGCCGTTTTTCGCACTGGCCAGTGTCTGCATCGGCACGGTCTGCGTCAACGCAGCTCCCGCATTCAGCGCATCGTAGTAGAACGTGTTCGTACCGCCGGAGATGGCAAAATTCTCACCGCCGTCCACGGTGACCACCATGTTGCTCACCGCCACTTTGCCCATGTTTTGGAAGGTGAAACCGAGGTTGAAGGTGCTGCCGACAGCCACCGACCCGTCGCCATAGGTGAAATTGGTGATAATGATGTTCGGCACCGGCCCAGCAATCTGCTCAACACTGTTGTCCGCTCCCGCACCCGGAGCATCGGAAGTATTGGCGCCATCTTCGGCGAACGCCGTCGGCACAATGCATACCAACGTGATGGCGACCACCGCCAATAGTGAGATTGCCCCGTTGAGCAGTGTTGCGATTCTTGTGTTGTTGCCCATGGAAGGCCCTTCTGTTGTCGTCATAGTTGTCGATATGCTGTCATGAAGTTACGTAAGCCGGTCGCCGATGATGCGGCCGTCAAGAAGTGTGACGATGCGATCGGCGTATTGCGCCATATTGTCGTCATGTGTGACGAGCACGATGGTCTGGTTGAAATCGCGTGCGAACGAGCAAATCATATCCATCACTTCGGTTTTGGTTTTGGAATCGAGATTGCCGGTCGGCTCGTCGGCGAATACCACTTGCGGACGTGTCACGAAAGCGCGGGCGATGCCAACGCGCTGCTGCTGACCGCCAGACATCTGGGTCGGATAATGGTTCATTCGTTTGCCAAGGCCGACCCGCTTGAGCATGGCACGCGCGATCGTCTCGCGTTTACGCTTCGGCACGCCTCGGAACATCAGTGGCATGGCCACATTCTCGATGGCATTGAGATTGGGCAGCAGATTGTACGACTGGAACACGAAGCCAAGGTGCTTCTGCCTGAATTCGGCCAGCTGCCGTTCGTCAAGCCTGCTGATGGACACACCTGTGATACGTACACCACCTTTAGTTGGTTTTTCCATGCCGGCAAGCTGATTGAGCAGGGTGGATTTACCGGATCCGGACTCGCCATAGATACAGCAGATCTGCCCTTGCGGAATGGCGAGATTGACACGTTCCAGCGCTACGACGGTCTCATCGAGCACTGGATATTCCTTGCGCAGGTTTTTAACCTCGATAATGGGACCGCGACCGGTTTTCCCAGCGTTGGATGTGCTACCTACCGGCACATTCACCTCCTCGTTTTCTGGGAATATGTTGATAATTGCTCCTAAGTCTAAAGTGTTTCACCGCGCTTCGCCACCCTTAAGGGAACACCCTGAAGCCACGGTCCGCGCGTGCCTGAAACTCGAAAACCGTTCAAGAAACCCCGCCTGAACGATATGGAACATGTTGTTTCGTGCCAGAAACCCTTGTTTCGTGCCAAATGACCTTTCGACCAAAATGTCAAAAATAAAATGAAACCATCAGCGATAATCTTCAGATTGTGGAATGTCAAACGGTTTCACACCAAAGGGGAACAATATGAAACGTCATTTCACCCAGGCGGAAGTCTACTATCTCAACACCTTGCCCGCGGTAGAAAGGGCATCAATGGACCGTATCACCTATTCAAGGGAATTCCAAGTGCGTTGCATGGCGCAATACTTACGGGGCAACGGGCCGACCAGCATCTTCGCCAGCGCAGGTCTTAACCCGAAAATCGTTGGCAGTAAACGTATCGAACGCGCCATCGCACGGTGGAAAGCAGATCCGCAAATCATGACCGAAGCACAATCGTTTGCCAACGAAGCCGCAGCTGACCAGCGCGACCTGCTCGTCATCTCCCAATCCATGACCATCGCATGGTTGGAAAAGAAAGTCATGGATCTGCAAGACCAGCTCCGTTCCATGGAAGCGCATGCTGCTGAATGTCTCAACGCACCTTCTCCCGGGAAGCTTGTCACTCTGGCCTGACGTCCGAGCGAAGCCTTCCGTATAACAGACGTGTGTCGTGGTACGACGGCGCACTTGCAACACGAATCCCTTCTTTCATCGTTTCCGCACTCTCCGTCACATCTACGCGGCTCCCCGACGAAAGAAGGGATTCTTTTTTCGTTTTCGCTTTCCTGCGATTTACATGCCTGCGGCCAATCAACGTATGCCCGACGACTGCAGGCATCACCAAACATGTGTCAGATACGCGGCGTCGTCGGAGCGACGTGCGGCGGTGTCGGCACAGTCGAGTGCTGGCCGGCGGTTTCGTTGGCTGTCACCATCGCCTGCGTGATCTGGCTGTACATATCCTGATATCCGCCAGGGGTGGATGCGGGCAGCACGACGGTCTTGGAGTTGTTGGATTCGCTCAAGGAGCGCAGCACGTCGAGGTACTGGTTAAACAGCACCACATTGTTCACATCGCCGATGTTCATGCCGACAGCCTGCAAGCTCTTGATCTGGTCGACGATACCGTTGGCGATCTCGCGACGGTAGTTGGCCTGGCCTTCACCCTGAAGACGGGTCTTCTCCGCCTCGGCGGCGGCCTGGGTCTCAATCTGGATGCGCTGGGCCTCGGCGCGCTGCCGGGTGGCCTCCTTCTCACGCTGGGCTGCGTTGATGGAATCCATGGCGTTCTTGACCTGCGGGCTCGGGTCAATGGCGGTGATCAGGGTCTTGACCACGGTGAAGCCGAAGCGGGACATCTCGTTGCCGACGGTCTTCTGCACGTCGAAGGCCACGTCGTCCTTACGGGCGAAAGCATCATCGAGGCTCAACGCAGGAATGGCGGAACGCAGGGCGTCTTCCATGTAGGAGCGCAGCTGCCCGGCCGGGTCGCGCAGCTCGTAGTAGGCGGTGGCCACGTTTTCCGGGTTCACACGGAACTGGGTGGAGGCGACGACCGTGACGAACACATTGTCGAGGGTTTTGGTCTCCAGCTGCACATTGAGCTGGTTGACGCGCATGTTGGTTTTCATGGCGATACGGTCCACGAACGGGATACGGATGTGGATGCCCGCGAACTGGACCTTGTTGAACTTGCCGAAACGTTCGATGATGTATGCCTGCTGCTGCGGCACGATGAACAACGTGGACAGGAACAGGAACGCGATGATCAGCGCAATGACAAGGAGCGCTACAAGGAACGGCATGGCATTACTCCCTTCTTTGGTTTCTCTTTAAAGGTCTTGTCGCATGACCTTTCGTAGGTTCTGCAACCATTGCCGAACCCGAGTAAAAATTTACCAAAGAATGCAATCGTATGCAGACAATGTCCGCGAGCTGGGCAAGGGCCGTCCACGAACCAACCATCGCCTGTCCAGGAGCTGACCCACATACGCCCACGAGCCGGACAGAGGGGCGCTTTCCCCTGTCCGGTTCGTGAGATAGCGTGCCAGTTAATATTCAAATCCCTACCGATAGCAAAACTTTCAGGCATATACGTGTTGCGCGAAGGTGAACAGACTCTCGCCGGCGTGACGCTTGAGATAGTTCTCGTACGCGATGTCGAAAGCCTGACCGAGATCCTCAATGAGATCCTGCTTGTCTTCGATGCCGACTGCGAGACGCACCAGTTCGTCGGTGATGCCGACCTTCAGACGCTCCTCGCGCGGCAGTTCGAAATGCGTCATGCGGCACGGCAGTTCGGCAAGCGATTCCACCGCGCCGAGCGAAACCGCCAAACGGAAGATATGCAGGTTGTCGAGCACGTCCGCAGGGTCGACGCCCGGCACCACTTCGAAGCTCAGTACGGCACCACCGCCCTTGAGACCGTTGGAGGCCAGCTCGTATTCGTGACCGGGCAGTCCCGGATAATGCACGGACTTGACCAACGGGTGCAGCAGCAGATAGCTGGAAATCGCACGCGCGTTCTCCTGCTGACGGTCCATGCGCAAGGCAAGCGTCTGGATGCCGCGACGCACCGAATCGCATTCGTTCGGCGCGAGCACGCCACCCAAACGGTTCTGCGCGAAGTAGACGCGCTTGCCCAGCTCATCGTCCTTGACCACCACGAGGCCGGCGTTGACTTCGGAATGGCCGGCCAGATACTTGGTGGCGGAATGGATGACGATGTCGGCGCCTTGGTCGAGCGGCTGCTGCAGATACGGGGCGACGAATGTGTTGTCGACGATGGCGATCGCGCCATGACGGTGGGCGATTTCGGCAATGGCCGTCACGTTGTTGACTTGCAGAAGCGGGTTGGTGAGCACTTCGAAGTACACGGCCTTGGCCGGACATCCATGCGCATTGCCCTTGGCGGATTCGCCGGACACCGCCGCATCGAGCGCCTCGTAATCGGTGGTGTCCACTTCCTCTACGATGACGCCCCAACGTTCGAAATACTCGTGGAGCAGCGAGTAGGTGCCACCGTAGATGTTCTTGCCGACGACGATGCGGTCGCCTGACTGGAAGATCGACAGCACCGCGTGGATGGCGGCCAGGCCGGAACCGAACGCGAAACCGCGTGTGCCATGCTCAAGCTGCGCGATCTGCTTCTCCAGGAACTCGCGGGTCGGGTTGCCGCTGCGCGCGTAATCCCAACGGGGCATGGCCTCGACCGATTCGAAAGCATAGGTGGACGAGTTGTAGATCGGCGGGTTCACGGCTCCGGTGTTGTTGTCGTTGACCGGCAGTCCGTGGACGAGCTGAGTGTTGAATCTGGTCATGGTGCGCACCCCCTCGGTGTGGTTTCCTTGCCGCGTGCCGTTCACGCGATCGCTGGTTCCTACTTAACCGTGTCTTGGAAAGCGCCACGCGCCGGAGATTATCGACGTTGCTTATACAACGTGCGAATCGCCATAGCGTTTATTTATGAGGGGTTATCGGATGGTACGAAACCTCCGGAAACATACACCCGCGTGGACTGTAAACGGTTTCGAAGGATGTGACATAACCGGCCCGGAATCGGCATGAAAAAGCCTTCCGCGGCGTGTGCCACGGAAGGCTTGGAAACAGGATTGACGGACGGCAGGCCGCCGTCAGATCAGGTAAGAATCAAAGCTGGCCGCCTTCGACCACAATGTCATCCGGGTCGACATCGGAGCCGTACACCGGCTTCAGGGTCTGCTCGTAATCCTTGTGGAAGAAGTTCTCCTTGCCGAGCTTGACGATCTCGTCGTTGATCCAGTTGAGCAGCTCCTTGTTGCCCTTCTGCACGGCCGGCGCGATGGTGTCTTCGTCACCGAGCTTGGTGATGCCCACCTTGAAGCCCTTGTTGGTCTTGGCCCAGGCCAGCACCTCGGTGTTGTCGGTGGAGAAGGCGTCGCCACGGCCGTCGAGCAGCGCGTTGTAGGCGTCGGCGTACTGGTCGTACTTCTGCAGCTTGACGTCGGGTTCGTTCTTCTCGAAATAGCTTTCGGCGGTGGTGCCCTTGGCGATGATCAGCGTCTTGCCCTTGAGCTGGCTCACGTCGGTGATTTCGGCGTTCTCCGGGGAGACCACGCCGAGCGCGACCTTCATGTACGGCTTGGCGAAGTCGACCTTCTCCTTGCGCTCGTCGGTGACGGTGAAGTTGGCCAGCGTGATGTCCACCTTGTTGGAAGTGAGCACATCCACACGGGCGGCCGGATCGACGGACGTGTACTTGACCTTCACGCCCAGATCCTTGGCGAGACGCTCGGCGAAGACGATGTCGTAGCCGGCGTTCTTGCCGTCCTTGTCGATGTAGCCGAACGGGGCCTTGTCGGAGAAGACGGCCACTTTGAGCACGCCGGACTTCTTGATCTCGTCCAGGGAGCGGGCGGTCACCTTGGACGTGGTGGCGCCGCCGTTGGAGGCGTTGTTCTCCTCGCTCGGGGTGGCGGCGTTGGGACCGCAGGCAGCCACGGAGGCGGCCATGATCAACGCGGCCGATGCGGCCACGATGCTCTTGATTGTCTTGTTGATGATTGATGCGGTCATGGTTACTCCTCTCTTGTACGGATGACTGCTATCAAAACTTGCGATTACTCGGCGAAAGTTCCCGTCGGTTCCGTCGGCGTTTCCGCCGGCCTGCGATGCCTGTCGAATTCGAACGTGTGCAAGAAACGCTTGGCACGCTCGGTTTTCGGATTGGTGAAGAACGCTTCGGCGTCGTCGGATTGTTCAACGATGCCGCCGTCCTCCAGCATGATCACCTGGTCGGCGATGGCTCGTGCGAATTGCATCTCGTGCGTCACGATGAGCATGGTCTGGCCGGAATCGGCGAGTTCCAGCATCACGTCAAGCACCTCGCGCACCATTTCCGGATCAAGCGCGGCGGTGACCTCGTCGAACAGCAGCACTTCCGGATGCAGGATCAGCGCACGGCAGATGGCCACGCGCTGGCGTTGGCCTCCGGACAGCTCATGCGGCCAGGCATCCTTGCGGTCGGCGAGTCCGACGCGTTCCAGCAGAGCGATGGCTTCCTTCTCGACCTCCGCCTTGTCGCGCTTCTGCACGAGCGTCGGAGCGAGCGTGATGTTGCCGAGCACGGTTTTGTTGGGGAACAGGTCGTAGCTTTGGAACACCATGCCGACACGCGTGCGCAGCTCGCTGCCGCGCTTGCTGCGGCCGGCCGATTCGGTGCCCGGCTTGCCGGTTTCGATAATCTCGCCGTTCAGCGCGATGGTGCCGCCCTGAATCGGCTCAAGACCCGCGATGGTGCGCAGCAACGTCGACTTGCCCGATCCGGACGGGCCGACGATGACGAACACCTTGCCATGGGGCACGTCGAAGGAGATGTCGTCCAGCACTGGCTTGTCGGCATTGGCGTACCGCTTGACCAGATGCCTGATTTCAAGGCTTGTCTGCGTTTTCCCGCTGTTTTGCGCGGTCTGCGTAACCTGTTCAGCCTGCTCAGTCATGCTTCCACCTCTTTTCCAACCTGCGGGCCACGATGGACAGCGGCCAGCACACGATGAAGTACATGAAGAAAATCGTTCCGTAAATCCACAAAGTGCCCGTCGGATACTGGAAACGGTTCGCGTCGATGATCTGCTGGCCCACCTTGATGACTTCCACCACGCCGAGCAGCACGGCCAATGACGTGGTCTTCACGATACGCGTGGCGAGGTTCACGGAAGCCGGCAGCAGCCGGCGCAACGCCTGCGGCAGAATCACTTTCGTGAACGTCTGCCAGCCGCTCAATCCCAAAACGTACGACGACTCGTACTGCGCCTTCGGAATCGATTCGAGCGCACCACGCACCAGATCGCCCAGTTCAGCGCCGCCCCACAAAACGAAGACGAACACGCATGCGCCGGTCGCATCCAAATTCCAATTCCATGCCTGCGCGAAACCGTAGAAGGCGATGAACAGCAGCGCCAGCTGTGGCATGATGCGGATGAAATCCAGATAAATCCTGGTCAGCACCCGCACAACGGGATTTTTCATCGTCATCAGCCAGCCGACGATCAAGCCGACGGGCACGGACAACGCCACGGACACGCCGGCGATCCACACCGTGACCCACAGGCCCTGTAGCAGGCGCGGAATCACGCCCGGCTCGAGCAGAATCTCAGCGCCGCTCATAGTCGAACCTCCGTTCCAGCCAAGTGCCGAACAGCGAGATCGGCAGCAGAATCACCAGATACGCCACAATCAGCAGGAACAGCGACTCATAGGTGTCGTAGTACATGCCGATCAGGTCCTTGGCCATGTACATCACGTCGGCGAGCGCGATGGCGGACACCACGGACGATTCCTTGATGAGGAAGATCACATTGGCCACGACGCCTGGAATGGAGGTGCTGATGGCCTGTGGAATGACCACGCGGCTTAATGTCTGCCATTTGCTCAAGCCCAGCACGTATGCGGATTCGCGCTGCACTTCCGGAATGGTCTCCAGGCCGCCGCGCATCGCTTCGGCCATATAGGAGCCGCCGAGGAAGCCGAGTCCGACGATGGCGCACAGTTCCGCGGACCAGACGAGTCCGAGTTTCGGCAGGCCAAAATACAGGAAGTACAGCTGCACCAGCAACGGCGTGTTACGGCTCAGCTCGATGTAGACGCGCACGACCTGCCGCAGGACGGGGATGCGCGCGATCTCGATGCCGGCGCAGACCAAGCCGACCACGATCGCCAGGATGATGCCGAAGACGGAAATGAACAGCGTCATTTCGGCACCGCTGACGAAGAACGGCGCGTAGTGCGAGATGAACGTCCAGTCGAACACGCGCGCCTCCTTCTCTTCTCAACGGATTTTTCGTATTTGTTCCGGCGAACGCGGCTCATACTATCGCTTTATTCGCCACTACGAGCCAGTTTCGTTATCGGTTTTTCGTATAAGGACTTATCAGGTATCGCGAAACAGTCGTCCTGCGATCCCTCCAAGGTTCTTCTACAGTATGGCATGTTGGCGGATTGCGCCGTCGGCGCATATCGAAATGTGAAGATTGGGTATGCCTTGCGAGAGAGTATGCACATGCTCATTCGACATGCAACGATGGAGGATCTGGACGCGATCGAGGCTGTGGAGGCCGCCTGCTTCCCACCTGCGGAGGCCGCAAGCAACGAAAGCCTTACCGCACGCGTGGCCGCTTATCCGGACCATTTCTGGCTGTTGGTCAACACCGATGACGACGATACCCCGTTCCCCTCGCGTGTAGAGGACGGCACGTTGGTTGGTTTCGTCGATGGCATGGCCACAAACGAGCCGAATCTTGCCGATGCCATGTATGACGACGCCGATATGCATGACGAGCATGGCGATTGGCAGATGATTTTCGGCGTGGATGTGGCACCCGTCTACCAGCATCGCGGCTGCGCCAGCTATCTGCTGCGCCAGGTGATTCTCGACGCGGCACAGGCCGGACGCAAGGGCCTCGTGCTCACCTGCAAGGAACGGCTGGTCGATTTTTACGCACGGCTGGGATTCGTGGACGAAGGACTGTCCGAGTCGACGCATGGCAACGTGGTCTGGCATCAGATGAGGCTCGCGCTGACGCACGCCGTCGGCACGGGAAACCCTACTGCGAACGGCTCCGCCAAGACCGCGGAGCGTACCAATGATGCGGATACGACCGCCATGAGCGGCGTGGACCACGACGCGGAAACCTTGGAGTTTCCGCAGGTCGAACCCACCGCGTGAAGAACGGCCGGCGAACTTCACGTGAACATCGCGACACGCCGACGATTTGCATTCCGCCGAGAATCCACGTAAGTTAGCACTCGCTTCGGGCGGTTGGCGCAGAGGTAGCGCACTTCCCTGACACGGAAGGGGTCACAAGTTCGAATCTTGTATCGCCCACGCGAAGCGGATGACGAAGCCGGGAAACCGGTGGAGGCATCCCACGGGTGATTGGCGCAGCGGCTAGCGCACTTCCTTCACACGGAAGGGGTCATAGGTTCGATTCCTATATCACCCACTGGATGCCTGCTTCTCACGGCAGGAATCCTTTGCGGACATAGCTTAGTTGGTAAAGCGCAACCTTGCCAAGGTTGAGACCGCGGGTCCGAGTCCCGTTGTCCGCTCCAGTATGAAGCCTCACCGATTCGGTGGGGCTTTTCGTTTATCCGTTTGTCGGTATCCGACAACATGCCTCGGGTGGGAAGCAATCGGCGCTTCCCACCCGTCTGTCTTTCGGTTCTATTCGCGCATGCCATCCCACGTGTAGTCGAGATGCATGAATTCGGGCACCTTGTACCATTTGACCGGATAGCCGGCGCCATGCGCGCAGAACACCGAATCCGGCGTGTTCTCCAGGTCGGATTCCGGATCGTAAGCCATGTTCTCGATCACCTCGTCAGCATTGTGGCACGGCTGGTAGCCGGCGAACACGCAGCTTAAATGGCCACGGCCGTGCGTGTACGCGTTCACGTCCATCGCATAGTCACGCATTTCGGATACCGGCGCCGTGCCGTTCAACACCATGTATTCGCCGTCGCCGGTAGGCGTGTCGAACGTGCCCGACATGCGCTGGATGTCGGCCATCGCATGTCCGACCATGTCCTGCGGCACTTCCAGACGGAAGCCGTACCAAGGTTCAAGCAGACGGCAATCGCCCTTCTTCTTCGCTTCCATCAGGCCCTGGCGTATCGCGCGGTAGGTGGCTTGGCGGAAATCGCCGCCTTCCGTGTGCTTCAGATGCGCACGGCCTGTCAGCAGCGTGATTCTCATATCGGTGATCGGCGAGCCGGTGAGCACGCCCAGATGCTCGCGTTCCTGGAAATGCTGCATGATGAGGCGCTGCCAGTTGCGGTCGAGCACGTCCTCGCTGCACACGGTGGCGTATGCCATTCCCGCGCCCTGCGGCAGCGGTTCGAGCAGCACATGCGTTTCGGCGTAGTGACGCAACGGCTCGAAATGGCCGACGCCTTCGACCGGCGCGGCGATCGTCTCCTTGTACAGGATGCTGCCCGGTCCGAACGTGACGTCCAGGCCGAAACGGTCGTGCATGATCTGCTGGATGATCTCCAGCTGCACCGCGCCCATCAACTGCAGGTGCACTTCCTCTAGGCGAGACTGCCAGACGACGTGCAGCAGCGGATCCTCGTCCTCCAGTTCGCGCAGGGCGACGAGACATTTGTGAATGTCGCACTCCCCCGGTTCCAGCGTGTACGTGAGCACCGGCTGGAGGACCGGACTGCCGGCGTCCCGCTCCATGCCGAGGCCTTCGCCGGGGAATGTCTGCGTCAGACCCGTGACGGCGCAGATGGTGCCTGCGGGGACCGTGTCGACGGTGGTGGATTTCGCGCCGGAATAGACGCGCACCTGGTCGGCTTTCTCATGCCATTGGCCGTCTTCGGCAACCGCATCCGCGTCGCCGGCGTGCGCGGTGCCGCTTAGCATCATCTTGGCCTTCAGTTCGCCGCCGGTCACCTTGAGCCAGGTCAGACGGTTGCCTTGCGCGTCATGAGACACCTTATATATGCGTGCGCCGAATTCGCCATTGTATTGCGGCTCTTGCGCGAACCGTTCGAAACCTGCGACGAACTGTTCTATACCGTCCATTTTCAGCGCTGATCCGAAATAGCAGGGGAACAGCTCACGGCGGGCGATCATGGCGCGAATGGTTTCGTCCGGCACGGTTTCGGTGTCGAGATACGCGTCCATGGCCGTTTCGTTTTGCATGGCGATCTCCTCCATGCGTTCGCCGTCAATCGGCTCGGTGAAGTCGACGCAGCCGTCCGAGAAGCGTTTCTTGAGTTGGGCGAGCAGTTGCGTTTTGTCGGCGCCGGGCGAGTCCATTTTGTTGACGAAGACGAATGTGGGCACCTGATAGCGATTGAGCAGTCGCCACAGCGTTTCGGTATGGCCTTGGATGCCGTCCGCGCCGGAGATGACGAGGATGGCGTAGTCGAGCACGGCGAGCGTACGTTCCGTTTCGGCGGAGAAGTCGACGTGTCCAGGAGTGTCGAGCAGGGTGATGGTGAGGTCGGGCGTGGCGATGACGGCCGGCTCGGTGAAGATGGTGATGCCGCGCTGCCGTTCCATGGCGTCCGTGTCGAGGAAGGCGTCGCCGTGGTCGACGCGGCCGAGTTTGCGTACTTGGCCGGTAGCGTACAGCAGCGCCTCCGACAACGTGGTCTTGCCCGCGTCCACATGCGCCAGAATGCCCGCGACGATTCGCTTCATGGTCTCCCCTATCTTCGCAAGCCAATGGCTTGCCGTTCAATGGACAGGAAAGCCCCCGCACCGCATGAAACGACGCGAGGGCTTGATGGTGACCCCGGCCGGGCTCGAACCGGCGACCTTGAGATTAGAAGTCACATGCTCTATCCAGCTGAGCTACAGGGCCAAACTAAACACAGTATAGTCAGTTCGCACACGGTTGCCAACTCGACACGGCAATCACATCGCCTTGAGCACAATGCCGACGATGGCTACGAGCACGCCGACATATTGGATGCCGGCCACGGGCTTGCGGGGCACGCCAAGCAGGCCGAAACGGTCGACCAGCAATCCTCCGCCGACCTGACCGAGCAATACCAGCATCACCGTCATGCCGGTGCCGATATGCGCGGATAGGTACGCGTTGCACATCACCAGCGTCGCACCCAGTAATCCGCCTACCCACATCCACCACGGATTGCCTTTCTTCAGCGCGTCGCCGAGGCTGTAGGTGCGGTCGACGAATGCGACGACGATCGCAAGCGAGATCAGACCGACCGCGAACGAGGCGAGCGATGCCTTCACCGGCGATCCCAACGCGACGCCCAGCTTGCCCAACAACGCCGTCTGCACGGCCGAACACATGCCGAACGCGATGCCTGCGCAACTCCACAGCACGGTCGCGGAACCTGGCACATGTACGGCTTTTCCGTCAGTTTCGGATTTTTCGGAATCGCCGGAATTTTCCGAACCGCCAGCCGGGCGATCGATGGCAGGCCTCAATCGCAGATTCGGTCCGGCGACGGCAAGCAGAAAGCCGACCAGCGTGATCGCCGCACCTGCGATGCGCAGCGGGGAAATCGGCTGCGCGGTAGTGCCGAACCAGCCGAAAGCGTCGATCAGCAGGCCCATGACGATCTGCCCGGTGACTGGCATGATCACGGTTTTGAGACTGCCCAGTTTCGGCAGCAGCAGCACATTGCCGGTCAGGAAAGTGACACCGAACACGCCCGCGAACCACATCCACCATGGGCCGTTCGCCGCGGTGGCGGGAATCAGCGGATACGGGCCAAGCAGCAGCGTCAAAGTCAGCATCGCAATGAGGCCGACGCTGAACGACACCAGCGAGGCGCGCAACGGCGAGCCGATGGAACGGCCGAGCCGCGTGTTCACCGCGGTCTGCACCGGCGTGATCAGTCCGGAGAAAATTCCCAGCAATCCTTGCAGCATGTTCAGCCTTCCTACGTTTCTCGGCACACGCTTCCCGGCACAGATTATCACGGCACCAGACCATCAGCCGACGTAACAATAAACCCTTGAAATCCAATGATTCCAAGGGTTTTCATGCAATCCCAGCAAAAGGTGCGAACCGGCGACCTTGAGATTAGCGGTCAGGGAAACCGGTCGACGGCCAAACACTACTCGATAATCCAGCTCAGGCCGACGAGCACGATGACGAACAGCACGTTCACCGCGGTGTAGACGGCCAGATAACGGCCTTTTTTGTCCGGGTAGGCGCGCGTCACGTTCTTGTAGCCGATCAGCGACGCCATGGACGCGATCAGCGTGCCCAAGCCGCCCAGGTTGGTGCCGATGATCAGTTCACGCCACTGGTCGCAGAAGCCGGACAGCAGCAGCGTGGTCGGCACGTTGGAGATGAACTGGCTGGACACCACGGCCACTTCCAGCGGATGCGCGCCCACCAGCGAGGCGGCCAGCTCGTAGAATTCCGGCACGCGTTTCATATTGCCGATGAAGATGAAGAACATGCAGAACGTGAGCGGCAGTCCCCAATCGACGTTGCGGAACACGCGGCGGTCGCACAGCAGAAACGCCACGAACACGATGACGCACATCACCCACAGCGGAATGAAATCGCTCACCGCCAGCAAGCAGACGACGAACAACGCCGTGTATACGATCGTACGCCAGCCGCCATAACCGGCACCGTAGCCGGTCACGCGAATCTCGTCAGGCTGCGGCCGGTCGGAATGCGGGGCGAGCACGTTCTGTTCGATGCCGGAACCATCGATCGCGGAAAATTCGGAAACCGATTTGCTGCCGAAAATCACGCAGGTGATGATTATCAGCAGAACGGCTGCGGTAGCGGAATACGGGGCCATGATGCCGATCATCTCGGACGTCGGCATGCCCGTCAACGCTTTCAGATACAGGTTGTGCGCGTTGCCGATCGGGGTGAGCATGCTGCCCACGTTCGCGCCGACGGTCATCAGCGTGCCGACAAGCACCGCATGCTCTTCCATGTGCGCCATCGTCAACACCGCGATTGCGAACGGCACGAAGGTGACCAACGCCACATCATTGGTGATGAGCATGCCGGAGAAGAACGGCAATGCGATCAACGTGAGCACCAGGCCACGCGCGGTTTTGACGTGATGCAGCAGGCGCGAGCCGATGATGCGGAACACGCCGATGCGCTGGAAGCCACACACCACAAGCATCAGGCAGATCAGCTGCGAGATGGTGCTGGCGTGGATGTAGCCGGCGTATTCCTTGTCTGGCGGCACGATGAAGCACGATATGAGTGCGAGTATGGAAGCGACTACGAGAATAGTCTCGTTCTTCAGGACCTTGACGACCAATCGCCGCATGCATTCCTCCGTCAATCCCGTTTGCAACCGCCTTGCACACCTTGCAAAACCCAAGCGATTTTCATGCAAACGCCTAGACCACTTTACCCAAAAATGCGATTAGCACGAACCCTCGGCGTGCTGCTTTTCCGACCATTCCAACGATTTTCATCCACTATTGCTTACTGCCGCATGCTTTTGCAAACCGGCGAAACCGAAAACAAGGCCCGCAAATCTTCACAAATTAACCCCGCGTGCGCCAAGATTTTGTCTAAAAATCATCTTCCGTTCGCCTTCGATTCACCATATGGGCGTGTCACGCAACGTTGTTGCCGAAAACACGCGACTGCAGGTCCTTGCGCAGCGTTTCCAGTTTGGTGATCTGTCCGAGCAGTTCGATTTTCTCTGCACCGTCCGGCAGTTGCGCCATGCGGCGCTGGGCCGCGCCGATCTTGCGCATGATGCCGGTATCAAGCAGTCTGACGATCAGTTCGGACGCGTACCGCCGCTCCTCCTGCGTCGGCTTGCGCAATTGCGCCGATTGTTCCTGCGACTCGCCTGCATTGCGGTTCGCGTCCGCTTCGCTCGGCGGCAATGGCAGCGGCATGACGGCCAGCTCGTTGATGACCGATTCAAGCATCGGACCGCCCGCCTTCGTCAGATTGTGCATCCACAGTCCCTGCGGCACGTCTTCCCCTGGAAGCCCGCCCGCCGCGGCGACCGCTTGGAACAGCGTGCGGAACACCGGCGTCATGAAACTCGACAAGGTCAGGCTGGCGAACATCGTCGGATCGACTGCCAACGGCACCTGGATCAGCGTGGCCATGAACTGCTGTTCGCAGATGAACACGGCGTCGTCGATGCGATAGTAGCTTTGCCCGGCCGCGTCGCGATGCTCCAACGCCTTGCGTGCGGCGGGATTCGCATACGGATTCGCGCCACGTTCCGCATATGCTGGTTCAGCCGACGGCCCCGCATTGTTTTGGAATCGACGTTTCGGCGCGTACGCGTCCTCGTCACGCACGTTCAGTTTGCGACGCCGGTACGCCACTTCGCGTTGCATGATGTCCAGATCGACGCCGATGCGACGCACCGCCTTGCGTGAGTACAGGTCGAGCAGCGAACGGTCTCGGATTTGCGCGATCAGCGGGGCGACCGCCTTGACCGCGCCCATCTGACCTGTCGCGTACGTGGTGTCGAAACGGTCGATTGCCGAATCGATCACGAAATCGTACAGCGGCCGTGCATTGGCGATCAGCGCACGCACCGCCTCGTTGCCGCGTTTGATGCGCAGATCGCACGGGTCGAGGTTGTCTTCGGCGACCGCGACGAACGCCTGCGTCGAAAACGCGGCGTCCAAACCGAACGCGTGGATCGCGGCCTTCTGCCCAGCCGCATCGCCGTCGAATGTGAACACGACACGCGAGCTCAACGCCTGCCCCTCCACCTTCAGGGGGCCAACCAGCTGCACCGCGCCCAACGAATCGTCCGCGATCAATCGGCGAATGATCTTCGCATGCTCGGCGCCGAATGCGGTGCCGCACGTGGCGACCGCCGTGTCGATGCCGGCCAGATGCATGGCCATCACATCGGTATAGCCTTCGACGATCACCGCCTGGCGTTTCTTCACAATCGCCGATTTGGCAAGGTCGATGCCGTACAGCACCTGTGTTTTGCGGTACAGCTGCGTGTCGGGCGTGTTGATGTATTTCGCATTGATCGTGTCATCCTCGTACAGCTTGCGCGCGCCGAAGCCAAGCGTACGACCGGTCGAATCACGAATCGGCCATGTCACGCGGCCACGGAAATAGTCGTATACGCCACGCTGGCCCTGACGGGCGAGTCCCGCGTCGAGCATCTCCTGCTGGGTGAAGCCTTTGCCGGCAAGGTACCGCACCAGGTTATCCCATCCTTGGGGGGCATATCCGCAGCCGAACCGCTGGCAGTCGGCCTGGCTGAAGTTGCGACCGTCCAACAGCTTGCGCGCGGCGAGCGCCTCCTTGGTCATCAGCTGGGAGACGAAGAATTCCTGCGCCGCCTCGTTGGCTTCGAGCAGGCGTGCGCGTTTCGAACCGGTGTGCGCGGGCACGTTGTCGGCTTTGTCGTAATGCAGTTCGATATGGTATTTGTCGGCGAGCAGCTCCACCGCGTCACGAAAGTCGATGTTCTCCTGATGTTCGACGTAGCCGAACACGTCGCCGCCGAGACCGCAGCCGAAGCAATGCCATACGCCAAGCGCCGGACGCACGGAAAAACTTGGCGTTTTCTCGTCATGGAAGGGGCATAGGCCTACGTATGTGCCGGTTCCCGAGGGTTTGAGCGTGACGGTCGCGGATACGATGTCATACAGGTCGGCTGTGGCGCGGACCTTTTCAATGTCTTCCTTCTTGATCATTCCCGGCATACGGTCCAGCCTACCAGCGATGCCATAGGTTATGGCTACGCGGCGTATGCAACGCGCGACACACTCAACTTTGCCTTAGGCACACAGCCAGCCGCTCCACGCCATGTATGTCATCCGACACACTCAAGGCCGTTCGGCCAAGCCTACGGTCGGACAACATACATGGCGCTACGCGGCACTTATGAATCTCATTGACTCGCCACACAGGAAACGGGGGTATACGCGTCAGCAGAGAAGGGAGTGGAGGGTCAGGGCGGACGTGTCGGTCAGGCTCGCCACCTGGTCGATGGCCACGCGCAGGCGTTCGCCGTCGCCGCCGGCCTCACGCCAATCGTCGAGGAACACATTCTCCAACGCGCTGGACGGTTTGGGATTGTCCGCCATGAACACGTCGACCAGGTCTTTGACGATTCGCTGTTCTTCGCCGTGCATCGGCTCACGTTCGCCGGGCTCCATGACGAAATGCACGGCGATGCCTTTCAGCACCACGATTTCGTAGCTGGTTTCCTCGGGAATCACCAAATCGCCGTTGTATCGCGTCAAAGGCTCGTTGCCGTACGTATCTCTTGTGGCATGTTCCACGGAACCGGCGAACCGACCGATCAGATCGCTGGTCATGTTCTTCAATGCGGCGAGCGCGCGGCGCGATCCATCGAAGTAGCCGGGAAACGTGTCGCGCCGGTGCATTCGTGCGAACGCGTCCACCAGTTTGTCGGCGTCCCATTGCGGACCGTACCAGGCGCGCGCGTCCTCGACGACCGCGTCGATCACTCCGTTTTCGTGCAGTTCGCCCGGATTGAACGCGCCGGTGGCGATGGCGTCCTCCACGTCATGCACGCTGTAGGCGATGTCATCGGACAGGTCCATCACCTGGCATTCGACGGGACGGCGGGTGGTGTCGGGCGCGTGTTGTTTGAGCCAAGCGAACACGTCCGTATCATCCGGATAGACGCAGAATTTCGCGCTGCGCTCCCCTTTCGGATGCGCGGCGGCTTCGGCAAGCGTCCACGGGTATTTGACGGCCGCATCGAGCGCGGCACGCGTCAGATTCACGCCTGCGGAACGTCCGTCGGGAAACAGTATTTTCGGTTCGAGGCGCGTCAATAATCGCAAGGTTTGCGCATTGCCTTCGAAACCACCGATATTGCCGGCGATTTCGGCAAGCGCACGTTCCCCATTATGGCCGAACGGCGGGTGGCCGAGGTCGTGCGCAAGGCAGGCGCAGTCGACCACGTCGGGATCGCAACCGAGCGAAGTGCCGATCTGTCGACCGATTTGCGCGACCTCCAACGTGTGTGTAAGCCGTGTACGTGCGAAATCGTCGGTGCCGGCCACCAGAATCTGCGTTTTCGCGCCGAGCCTGCGCAATGCGGACGAGTGGATGAGTCGGGCGCGGTCGCGTTGGAAGGCGGTGCGGGAGCTGGATTTGGGTGGTTCCGGAGCCCAACGCTCCTCGTCGAACGCGCTGTATCCTTCGCTCGTCATGATGCACCGCCTTCCTATGGGTGCGGCGGCTGCCGCCGCTTTTTACGGGATTACAGGATGCTTGCCGGGTCGAGCTTGGCGAGGTCCTCGGCGGACAATACGTCCGTGGCATGCTCGTACAGGCGCGGGATGCGGTTGCGCAGGCAGGTGAAGATCTCGTAGCTGATGGTGTCGGCGGCACGTCCCCAATCGTCGGCTGTCGGCTCGGCGTAGTCCTCGCCGCGGCCCGGACCGAATAGTTCCACGTTGTCGCCTTCGTGGATGCCGAGTTCGGCGGCGGAACCGTGCAGGTCGAGGATGAACTGGTCCATGCACACGCGGCCGGACACGTGGTACAGGCGTGGGCCTTCCGAGGTCATCACGCGCACCGGGCCGCCGGGCTTGGTCACATGCTTGGCGCCTTCCATGTCGAATCCGGAGGCGGAGCGGTGGATGCCGTCCGCATAGCCGAGCGGCACGATCGCGGTGGAGGTGTCGGACGGGGTCAGATACGTACGGCCGTAGGAGATGCCATGGCCGGCTTCCACGTCCTTGACGGTGCCGAGCTGCGCCTGCAGGGTCATGGCGGGCTTCAGGCTATACGTGGACGGCGTGCCCATGGCCGGATCGGCTTCGTAACCGTACAGGCCGATGCCCGGACGGGTCAGTTCGAAGTGGATTTCCGGACGGGACAGCGTCGCCGCGGTGTTGGCGAGGTGGCGGATTTCCGGCGGAATGCCGGCCGCCTCCATACGACGGGTGAAGTCCTTGAACGTTTCGACCTGCATGTCGGTGGAGGCAACGAATTCCGGAACGTCCGGTGCGTCGGCGACCGCCAGATGGCTCCACTGGCCGACGATGTGCAGCACGCCTTCCTTGGCGAGCGGCACCAGTTTGGCGAGCGCCGCGTCGAAACCGGCGGGCGTGAAGCCGTTACGGCCGAAGCCGGAATCGACCTTCACATGCACGCGCGCCGTCTTGCCAAGCCTGCGTGCGGCCGCGGCGACACCGTCGATGCCGGCGAGCGAGCCGACGGAAATGTCGATGTCGTTGTCGATCAGCTCGTCGAACGGCACTTCGGCGCCGCTGTACACCCATGTCAGAATATGGCAGCGATCGGGGCCGATGCCCGCCTTGCGCAACAACAGCGCTTCATGCGATTGCGCGGTGCCGAGCCACGTGGCGCCGCCTGCGAGCGCGGCAAGCGCGGCGGGGATCAGGCCGTGTCCGTACGCGTCGGCTTTGACGATGCCCATGACGGCGGTGCCGGAATGCGGTCCGCCGACGACACTCACCAGATGGCGCATGTTGTCGCGCAGTGCGGCGAGGTCGACGATGGCCTGCGCCGGATACCGCCGCTGGGCGGCCTTGTAGTTCGCTTTGCCTTGTTCGGAGGAGAAATCCCATTCACGTGTTGCGCTCAAAGTCATGGCTCCCATTGTCGCGCCGCTATGTGACAGGTATGGAACATCAGGGACATATGGTGAGACGATTCACGATGTTTTCACGATTTTGTCCGGCAGTGTTTTTTACACTTTCCATACACAAGGCTGTTGCGCATATCGCCGCGGCCTTTCTGATTTCTGGCGTTAAGGCGTGCCAGAGTCCCGGAAATCCGTCCGGTCCGGCCCATTTTTGAAACAATCACAGGGAATCTGACGACCATGGATCTATTTCGCAAGAAGTCGGTGGACCAACTTGTCTCCGAATCGACTCCGCTGAAGCGAACACTGAAAACCTTCGACCTGACCATGCTGGGCATCGGCGCCATCATCGGCACCGGCATCTTCGTGCTCACCGGCAAAGGCGCGCTCACCGCGGGACCCGCATTATGCGTGTCCTTCCTGCTTGCCGCGATCTGCTGCGGCTTCGCAGGCTTGTGCTATGCGGAGTTCGCCGCGATGGCACCGGTTTCCGGCTCCGCCTATTCGTACGCGTATCTGGCGTTCGGCGAGTTGATCGCCTTCGTGATCGGCTGGGATCTGATTCTGGAGTACGCGTTGCAGGCGGCCACCGTGTCCGCCGGCTGGTCGGGCTATTTCAACAAGCTGTTGGAAGGCTTCGGCCTGCATCTGCCGGTCGAACTGACCGCCGCATACGGCACCACGCCGGGAGTCACCACGTATTTCAATCTGCCCGGCTTCGTAATCGTGCTTATCATCACGTGGGTGCTGTCCATCGGCATCAACCAGACGAAGAAGACCAACGACATCATGGTGATGATCAAGCTGGCCATCATCGTGCTGTTCATCGTGTGCACCGTCTGGTACATCAATCCCGCCAACTGGAAACCGTTCTCCCCGTATGGCATCTACACGTTCCAGCCGGGTTCGACGCAGCCGTACGGCATCGTGCCGGCCGCGTCGATCGTGTTCTTCAGCTTCATCGGCTTCGACGCCGTCTCCTCCTCCGCCGAGGAGACCATCAATCCGAACAAGACGCTGCCGCGCGGCATCCTGATCTCGCTGGCCGTGTCCACCGTGCTGTACATCATCATGACGCTCATCATGACCGGCGTGGTGCCGTACAAGGAGTTCGCGAAGTTCATCGACGCTCCGGTGGCGGGCGTGATTCTCGAGACCGGTCTCAACTGGCTGGCGTTCATCGTGAACCTCGGCGCGTTGATCGGCATGACCACCGTCATGCTGGTGCAGCTGTACGGCCAGTCCCGCATCTGCTATGCGATGAGCCGCGACGGACTGTTCCCGAAGTTCTTCGGCGAAGTGCATCCGAAGTACCGCACACCGTTCAAGGGCACGTGGTTCTTCGGCATTCTGACGGCCATCGCCGGCGGTTTCATCAACATCAACGTGCTGTTCGAGCTGGTGAACATCGGTACGCTGTCCGCGTTCATCATCGTGTCGGCCGGCATCCTGTGGATGCGCAAGACCCAGCCGGACGCGCATCGTGGCTTCCGTGCGCCGGGCGTGCCGTTCACGCCAATCTGCGCCATCATCTTCTGCCTGATTCTGATCTTCGGTTTGAATTGGGAGACGTGGGTGCGTTTCGCCGTGTGGTTCGCGCTTGGACTGGTCGTGTATTTCACGTACAGCCGCAAGCATTCTCAGCTTAACGAGCCGGGACTGTTCTAATCATCCCTTCATATGGAAAAGGACGTCTCCCGCAGTTTTACGGGAGACGTCCTTTTTTCTATGTTTCTATGTATGCGCAATCACCATTCGTGACGCTGGTAGGCGATACGCGTGGTATCGGTGGGGCGGTCAAGCAGTTGGATCAGGCCGCAGCGGGCGAATCCGTTCGATTCGAGCACGTGCTGCATGGCCTTGTTGTTCGGATGCGTGTCGGCGCGCACGTTGCCGTAATGTTCGATGCACCAGTTGATGCAGTCCTTGGCCGCGCCTTTGACGATTCCCGACGAGGCGATGCGGTGGATGGTCACATACGAGTCATCGTCCAGCCAGGCGCCGTCGATATGCGCGTAGGTGGGATCCTCGCCCGTGCACAGGGCGAACTGGGCGAGCACACGCTCCTTGCCGTCAGCCTCGTCCACCAGCAGCATGGTGCGCTGCTGGCGAATGTCGTCAAGGATCACTTCCTCACGTGGGAACGTGTTTCCCCATTGCGTGGGATTCCCGTTGGCCGCCATAAGCTCACGCGCATGCTGGTAGATTTTCAGCATGACAGGCAGATCATCCATGGTGGCACGACGGAACCGACGTTCGGAAGTGGTTTCGCTCAACCCTTTCACCTCAATTCGACTGTATACCTCTCTCAAGCATTCCAGCCGTCCAAACTACCACGCCCACCGCACAGGCATGGTAACGCTCACACAAGGCGGCGTTCGAACGGGTCGGAGCTGATGCCCTTGGCGAGGATGTCCTTGCACCATTCCTTGGCGGTGAACAGGCTGTGGTCGCGGTAGTTGCCGCAGCTTTCGATGGTGGTTGCCGGCACGTCGTCCCATGTGGCCTCGTAGGCGATGAATTCCAACGATTCCTTCAATGCGCGAGCCACATCCTCGGTGGAATGCTCGCCCCACGTCAGCAGGTGGAAGCCTGTGCGGCATCCGAACGGCGAGCAGTCGATGTAACCGGGGATGCGTTCGCGCAGCAGCACCGCGATGGTGTGTTCGATGGTGTGCAGTCCGCCGGTCGGAATGGCGTTCTCGTTCGGCTGCACCAATCGCAGGTCGTAGTTCGAGATCACGTCGCCGTGGGGGCCGGTTTCCGTATCGATGTAGCGCACATACGGCGCCTTTACTTTGGTGTGGTCCAATTGGAAGCTTTCCACCACCGGCTTGTCTTCCGCCATGTTCTGTCCTTTCGTTGTTGTGTTCACATTCCACTATTCACGGTTCGCGGGCTCAACGTCAACCGTCGTGCCATGCGTGTCGGTTATGGCCGGTTCAAGCCTCGTCGCCGGAATCCTCCCGAATCGCGGCCATGAACCGTTCGCCGTACTGTTTGAGCTTGCTTTCCCCCACACCGTTGACGGCAAGGAACTGGTCGTCAGTGATCGGCTTGACCCGTACCATGTCACGCAACGTCTTGTCGGAGAACACGATGTACGGCGGTTTGCCGAGTTCGCGCGCGATGTCCAGTCGCAGCGCACGCAGCTTCTGGAATAGCGCCTCGTCGCCGTCATCCGGCACGTACGATCCGACAGCGGGAGTGGACACGTCGGGCGTTCGACGCGCACGGGCGTCAGCACGTTTGATCTTCTTGATGTCGTAATGGAATTCGGGTGCGACCGTTTCCGCCGCACGGGGTCCGAAGCCGACGATCGGCAGGCGTCCTTCCGCGATCGTCAGGAAGCCGTCGGTGGCCATCTGGCTCAGCACGTCGCGGATGCGCGCTTCCGGCACTTCGTCGAGCATGCCGAACGACGGCAGGCTTTCGGGGTTGAGATAGCTTAGATCCTGTGCCTTCGAGCCGCGCAGCACCTTGACGATTTTACCGCTGCCGACATGCTGGTTCACATCGTGCACGCAACGGCTGATGGCTCGGGCGATGTCGGTGACGTCGATGGTTTCGAATGTGTGCTCGCAGTTGGCGCAACCGCCCACGCATTTGCCGTCCGTTTTCGCCGCCGCGCCCGCGGTTTCGCCGAAATACCGGGTCATGTACGCGTGCAGGCAGTCCGTGGTACGGCAGTAGCCGACCATCGCGTCGAGCAGCCGGCGTTTCGACGCGCGTACGGCCTCCTGCTCTTCGGGAGTCAATCGTTCGTTTTCGTAATCCGAATCGAGCAGCCGGCGGCGGGTGACGATGTCCGATTCGTTCCACAACAGCGTGCAACGGCTTGGTTCGCCGTCTCGTCCGGCGCGACCCGCCTCCTGGTAGTACGCTTCGATGGATTCGGGCATGTTGTGGTGGATGACGAACCGCACGTTGGATTTGTCGATGCCCATGCCGAACGCATTGGTGGCCACGACCACGGGCACACGGTCGGTGACGAAATCGCGTTGCGCCTTCTCTCGTGTGTCGGCGCTCATACCGCCATGGTAGGCGACGGCGATGGTGCCGATATCCGACACATCCGCACCCCCTGCGGCACGCAATTCGGCGACGGCGCTGTTAAGCGATTCGGCGAGCGCTTCCGTTTCCTTGCGCGTGGCGCAGTAGACGATGCCGGATTCGTCCGGATGGCTGGCGATGTAGGACGCCACCCAGGATGCTTTGTCTTTACGTGGCATGCTGATGACGTCGAAATACAGGTTCGGCCGGTCGAAACCGGTGACGGTGATGGACGGTGTGTGCAGACCCAGAATCGAAACGATGTCGCGGCGCACGCGTTCGGTGGCGGTGGCGGTGAACGCGGCGACCGTTGGACGTGTGGGCAGTCCGGCGATGAATTCGCCGATGCCAAGATATGAGGAACGGAAGTCCTGCCCCCATTGGGAGACGCAGTGCGCTTCGTCGACGGCGACGAGCGAGATCGGCACACGGACGGCGAAGTTGCGGAATCGTTCGGTTTCCAAACGTTCCGGCGCCACGTACAGCAGTTTGATCTGGCCGGAGAGCGCCTGCGCGAAGACGAGATCCTGTTCGTCCGGCGTCTGAGTGGTGTTGATGAACGCGGCCGGAAGGCCCACGTCGTTCAGGGCGTCGACTTGGTCGCGCATGAGTGAGATCAGCGGCGAGATGACGATGGCGACGCCCGGCAGGATCGCTGCGGGAATCTGATAGCAGATGGATTTGCCGGCGCCGGTGGGCATGACGCCAAGCACGTCGTGTCCGGTGAGGATGGCCGAGACGATGCCGGATTGTCCAGGACGGAACGAATCGTAGCCGAAATAGCGGTTCAGCGCCTCCAATGCGCGGGGGTCTACGGAATCGGCGGAATCAACAGCTTGCGTCATGGTTTCCAAGTGTAGCAATGCCATGCGTTGACCGTGGAGAGCGAAACGGCCGGCGCGGGTCTTGCCCATGCCGGCCGTTTCATGCTTCTATCGGAAATAGGGAATTCAGATCTGGCGGAACGCCTGCTCCAGGTCGGCGATCAGATCGTCCGCGTCCTCCAGGCCGACGGACAGGCGGATCAGGTTGGCGGGCACTTCGAGCGTGGTGCCGGCCACGGAGGCGTGGGTCATGGCGCCCGGATGCTCGATCAGGGATTCCACGCCGCCCAGGGATTCGGCCAGGGTGAACACTTCGGTGGCTCCGGCGAACTTCTTGGCCGCTTCGAAACCGGCGGCGATCTGGATGGAGATCATGCCGCCGAAACCGCCGTGCATCTGGCGTGCCGCGATGTCGTGGCCCGGGTGGGATTCGAGCCCCGGATACCATACGCGTTCCACTTCGGGGCGGGTTTCGAGCCACTGGGCCACTTTCATGGCATTGCGGCTGTGCTGCTTGACGCGCAGGTCGAGGGTTTTGAGGCCTCGGATGTCAAGCCAGGAGTCGAACGGGGACGGAACCGCGCCGGCCGCGTTCTGCAGGAAGGCCACCGCGTCGCGTGTTTCCTTGTCGTTCAGGACCACCGCGCCGCCGACCACGTCAGAGTGGCCGCCGATGTACTTGGTGGTGGAGTAGACGACCACGTCGGCGCCGTCTGCGAGCGGATGCTGCAATACCGGGGATGCGAAGGTGTTGTCCACGACCACTTTGGTGCCGTGCGCGTGCGCCACGGCCGCGGTGGCGGCGATGTCGGTGATGTTGAGCAGCGGGTTGGACGGGGTTTCCACCCAGATGTACGCGTACTGCTTCTTGGCGAGCGCGGCTGAGACGGCGGCCGTGTCGGTGATGTCCACCACGTCGAGGCCGATGCCCCACGGCACGAACACCTTGGACAGCAGACGGTAGGTGCCGCCGTACACGTCGTTGCCGAGCAGGATGTTGTCGCCGGGCTTCAAAGTGGAGCGCAGCAGCACGTCGATGGCGGCAAGTCCGGAGGAGAAGCTTAACGCGTATTTCGCGCCTTCCACGGCGGCGAGCTGCTCGTCGAAGCTGTTGCGGGTCGGGTTGATGGAACGGCTGTAGTCGTAGCCGTTGCGCAGGCCGCCGACACCATCCTGCTTGAAGGTGGAGGTCATGTAGATGGGGGTGACCACGGCTCCGGTGGTCGGGTCGGGTTCCTGGCCTGCGTGGATGGCACGGGTGGCGAGAGCGGTGGCGTTGAGGGCTTCGGTGTTGGTCGAGATGGTCATGATGGGAACTCCTTGGAAGTATCGGATGGTTTGGGTTGTTCGGATGATTGGCATTGGTTTCAAAGGTGCGATCGGGCTGTCGGACAGTCGTTTGACGGTCTTTTACAGGTACTGTTCGGCGAGGCTGGGCTTGGTGGTGCGTTCCACGACGTCGGCGAATCCGTTGGCGCGCATCCAGTCGTCGTTGAAGATCTTCTCCATGTAGCTGCGGCCGGAATCGGGCATCAGCACCACGACGAGCTGGTTTTCGTCGAGGTCGTGCTCGCGGGCGTATTTCAGCGCGGAGAACACGGCCATGCCGGATGAGCCGCCGACGAGCAGTCCTTCCTCGTTGGCGAGGCGTCGGGTCATTTCGAAGGCTTCCGCGTCGGTGACCTGCACGATCTCGTCGGGAAGGCTCCGATCAAAGGCCTTCGGATAGAAGTCCTCGCCGACGCCTTCGATCTGGTATTGGTGCACGTCGTTCGGGTCGGAGTAGATGGAGCCTTCCGGATCGGCGCCGATGACCTGCACCGCGCCGTTGGACACGTCCTTCAGATAGTGTCCGGTGCCGGAGATGGTGCCGCCGGTGCCGATGCCCGCCACGAAATGCGTGACCTTGTGGTCGGTGGCCTCCCAGATTTCCGGACCAGTGGTGTGATAGTGGCTTTCGGGACCGTTCGGATTGTCGTACTGGTTGGGGCGGTAGCCGCCGGGAATCGCCTTGGCGAGGCGGTCTGCCACCTGGTAGTAGGAGCGGGGGTCGTCGGGGCCGGCGTCGGTGGGGGTTACGACCACTTCGGCGCCATAGGCGCGCAATACCGCACGCTTGGCTTCGGAAACCTTGTCCGGCAGGGTGAAGATCGCACGGTATCCGCGCTGCAAAGCCACGAGCGCGAGTCCGACACCGGTGTTGCCGGAGGTCGGTTCCACGATCACGCCGCCGGGCTTCAGTTCGCCGCTGCGTTCGGCCGCGTCGATGATGCGTTCGGCGATGCGGTCCTTGGACGAGCCGCCCGGGTTCAGGTATTCGACCTTCACCGCGATGGTGGCTTTGATGCCGTCGGTCACGTGGTTGAGTTTGACGAGCGGGGTGTTGCCGATGAGTTCGGACAGGGAATTGTGGATGGTCATGACGTTTCCTTTGCACGGTGCGGTTCGTGGGCTTTTCGAATGGTTTTGGTTTCGTATGTTCGAGAAGCTCGCGTCCGTCGCGTGCAGTTGTTGAAACGGGACCTGTTGCGATGCTGCCTTGCTCATTCGCGTGCGTCGCGTGCGCCAACCTCGGCTGATGCGCTATTTCGAATGATCGTTTGGCGATTCGCATACGGCCTGCGATATGCGCGACCGCTTGTTGGAATGTCCTATCTCAAGTTATGCGTCGATGAACCACGCGCCCCTCGGGCGGTTGGTCAGCGACAGCAACAACATGAGAAATTGAACATGGCTCATACGATAGCACGGACGTGGACATCGGCGTGTTGCCCATGCCGAGCATCGTCACCACCATACCGGCAGCAACTGCGGAACACGCACCTCACGACGCCGGATCAACAGCCAGCACAACAAGTTGCCGAAGATCATCACACCTACGAAAAGCACCATCATCGGCCAGAACGTGTAGGCCTGATCGTATACGAGACGCTCGTTGGACGTTCCGTACATCGCCGCGGACGCCGCTTGCCCCTCACGCCACATCAGACACCAGCGTCCCCGCAGTGCCTCGAGCAGTTTCCATATCATCGGATTGACATCGGTGGCGGTTCTGTTCAACAGCCATGGACGCGCGACCCATGCTATGCATGCCGACACCGCCAGGGCGATTGCCCCGTACCGATTGACCTGCGCCAGCAGTTCCCCGACGCATTGACCCAGAATCGCCACCGAGGCGGTCAACAGGAACAGCGCCAGGAACAGCAGCATCGGATTGGCCGTATCGCCTCGCACGCCTGTTCTCATGGCCGCGTATGAACCGCCCAGATCACGGTTCAGGAATCGCAATCGTCCGAATGAATCGGATAGTGGCACACAAGCCAGCCACTGCAGGTCACTGCCGACACGGAACGTGATGAGGATATCGGCATCATGGTTCGGCGTCAGCACGAACCCCAACGTCATGACCACCGAGCAGGCAAGGGAGAAGCAAAGATTGGCGAACATCTCGGTCCAGAAATACACGACCCGGCCCACGCCCATGGATATCAGGGAACGAAAGCCACTGACAGCCGGAACCGCCGTCAGAACCGCGCACATCACCAACGTCGGGCCAAGCACATGGTATTCCACCACATAATGACCTCCGGATACCAAGGCCAAAATCAGACCCCACAGCCACGGCACGCAATAACCGGCCAACACGTACGCCATCAACACGACGCAACGCGCGGCAAGCTGCCTTGTCAGCGCGAACCGCATCCCGGCCGACAAGCCTTTCACTTCATCCATCATGACGCATACCCCTTGTCCATGCCGGTAATCTGGATGACATACTCATTGAGATCGAAAGACCTCATGACAACGTCCTCCGGCATCGGTGCAGATGGCACGCCACGCACGCCGACAGTCAGCAGACCACCGAGAACGGTTTCCGACAGCGTACGCAAACCATTGTCGGCCAAGTACCGCCGCACCGATCCGACCGGCCCCGACAGCATCCGCCCACGTTGTGCCAACTCGTTCATGTCGAAGGATTCCAGCACCCGCCCATGGTCGAGGACCACGGCATGTTCGACCAGTCCCTCCACCTCCGTTATGAGATGGGTGGATATGATCATGGTGCGAGGTCTGTCGCCATACGACTCAATCACGAAGCGGTAACACAGGTCACGGGCCGCAGCGTCAAGACCATCAGTCGCTTCATCAAGCAACACGATATCGGTCGGCGCGCAAAGCGCGGCAACCAGCTTCGCCGCGCCACGCTGACCGGTGGACAGTCTCATGAAACGAGCATCAGGCCGCAGCCCGAAAGCCTGCATCATACGCCCCGCCAACACATCATCGAATCTGCCGTATCGCCGCGAGATCAGACGGAACACCGATCGCAGACGCCATTCGACAGGATATGGCCAAGTCTCGTCCATCAGCATGAGACGTTCCCACATGCCGCCGCCATCCGTCATACGGTTGCCGTCGAACGACACACTGCCGGCATCGGCCACGAGTCGGTTCGCGATGATGTTCAGCAATGTGCTTTTGCCGGCACCATTGCGCCCGAACAGACCATGTATCGCACCGCTCCGTAATTCCAGATTCACTCCGTTGAGCAGGGACGTTCCATGACGGCTCTTGCTCAGATCGCTGATGACCAGACTCATCGATAGGTCCTTCCGATGATGCGCTGTAGTTGTTCGCAGCTGATGCCAAGCGCCTTTGCCTGCGCGACGAGTTCGACGACCCGCGTGGTGAGCAGTTCCTCGCGTTTGGCGTCACGAGCCTTCTCCCGTGCTCCCGTGGTGACGAACATGCCAAGGCCGCGTCTTTTCTCCAGCAGACCCTGATCGACCAGGAGATTCATGCCTTTGAGCACCGTGGCGGGATTGATCGCATACGTGGACGAGATCTCGGTGGTGCTGGGCACCTGTTCGCCTTCCGCGAAGGCACCGGAGACGATAGCTTCGCTGATTTGTTCGGCCACCTGCCGGAACAATGGCGTCGTTCCCGAAAAATCGAATCGCATCCGACGCCTCCAGCCGCCTAGTCGGTTCAATATCAACGTCATCCACTCTAACCGTTGGTCTGCCGCGATGCGGCAACGAACAGCCGGCGAAGCATCTCTCAAGGACACGGCACACGTCATGCGCGTGCCTTGAAATAGGCGAACAACTGCCGTTCGCGGATCGTCATACCCCCAACCGCAGTCCCGGCAAGCATCCCGACCGACATGGCGCCCGGAACACGGCATAGCATCGCGACAACCGGCATCGCGTCACCGGATCCGGTCAATATGAGCGGCACGATCGCGACAACCGGCAGACATGCCACGCAAGACGCCGCCACCGTGGCCAGCGTCTCCAAAAACAGCTGCAGCAGCATCGCGGTTTTCGGATACCCCGCATGCAACGCGCTCGCTATCTCGATTCTGCGCATGCAAACCGATGCGAACCCCAACGCCATTGCGATGACGAACATCAACAGTGGCGCATACCGGGTGATGCGGGCATCGAAATCCGCCGGGCCAGGCATATGCGACCCCAGCATGGTATTGATCCGGCTGATTTTCGCATGCGGCGTTTCGTTGCTTCCACTCGTCCCGGCAGAGGTGGAGCTCGCAGCGGCGCCGACACCGGATTCGGCATCGGCGCGAATGGAGACACGCAGCAGGCTTTCGATACCGTCGGGAACCGGCCACGCACGGACCAGACAGGTGTCATAGGCCTTGGTATCGTTGCCGGGCGAGATAATCGCATAGCCGTATGTTGGTTGCCTTCCGTCGCTTGGCCAATCGAACGTCGCGGAAACACGCATGCGTGCGCCACCGACGAGCGGCAACACCATGCCGGCATGCGCGCCATACGTGCGCGCCACAGCCGTCGACATAATCACACCGGAATTGTCCTTCCGTATCCCTGTCGCCGCGAATACCTGCGCGACATGTGCGCTTGCCTCGTATGTCGGAATCTCGGTCGCGGGCAATGACGCGATGCGCACGCGGTCGGACGACTGCCGGAGGGCGGCGGCGCCCAACACTCCGTTCGCGGAACGCAGCCCTTCGCAGGCCGCGCCGTCGATTCCTCCCTGCAAAGTGATCGCATAGGTGGAGGCACCTGATTCCTTCCATTTCCAGGCGTCGCCGATCAACCCCGTCATCTGCGTCAGGTCTGCGCACATGCATGCGACCGCGCATATCGACAGCAGCAGCCAGATAAGCGCGCATCGGCTCGTGCCAGTGGCGACGTTGCGCCAAGTCTCACGCAGTACCGCTTTCAACCGCATCGGTTTCATTGGTAGTCCTCCAAATCGATGACATCGGTGGCGGCGTCGCGCGTGCGATGATCATGCGTGGCGACCACCACGATCATGCCCTGTCTTGACAACGCGCCCAGTCGCGCATTCACCGTATCCGCCGTATGTACATCGAGTTGCGCGGTCGGCTCATCGACCAGCAGCAGATCGGCGCCCGACGCCACGCCACGCGCCAGCATGAGCCGTTGAGCCTCTCCTCCGGACAGCTCCCGGTATTCGCTGGACGCGCGCTCCGCCAGACCGAACTGGGCAAGCAGCTCGCACGCACGCGCCTCCGCCTGCGGCACATCCAACCCCCGCGCAAGATAAGGCAGAGTCACATGGTCGATCACGCTTCGGCGCGCCACTCCGATGGGATTTTGGAACACCCAGCTGGTTTTCCCGATGTTCAGCCGCTGAATGGATCCTTCCGACGGCTTCACCCATCCCGCCAATATGGACAACAATGTGCTTTTGCCCGAACCGGAAGGCCCCACCAGCGCATACACGCGATCGGGCCGCAGGTCAGCATTTAACGAACGGAACAGCCAAGTGTCTCCAGTGAATGTGTGACCGACATCGCGCAACGTCACCAGTTTTCCCGGCGTCCGCTCATCATCCCCCTTCATCAGAGGACCCGTGGAATCAACGGGATCACTCATCGGCATGGTTTGCCTCCTTGCGGATTCGTGCGCACTTTGCCCAATGCCGCGCCGGAATCGACCGTGGCCATTGAGCGCCCCAAACGGGAGCCGATCACGGTGACCGCGACGGGCTTGCCATCGGACACCACGCAGGCCTGTTCATCATGTTGCGCGTAGAAAGCGGTGGGTGGCAGCGACCATACATCGATTGGAGTTTTCAGGAGCCATTGCAGGGTGAAGGTCACATCCGACGCGCCATCCGACGCGCTCTCGGAGGACTCAGCTGTGCCGGACGCCTGCCGATAGGCGTCGCTGCCCAGCAATGCCGCCAGCGTCGATGAGTCGGTGATTGCCGTCGTTTGTTGCGGCATGTCGACCATTCGACCGTCCACGTCAAGCACCCGATCTCCTGCGACCACCTCGTCCTGCGGCATGGTCACGGATACCGATTGCGATTGCGAATCGGTGGTCAACAGTTCGGATTTCACGTCGATTGATGCGCCGATGCCGGCAACGCAGGAACGGATCGTCACGGATTGCCCATCCAACCACACGTAAGCGTCTTTGGCTAGCGTCCACCCGTTGTCCTTGACCAGCCGTGCCGCGCCGACGGTATCGGCGAGCGCATTGTATGCGAGAATCGTGTCCCAGGTCATCGCATCGCCGTCGGGGGCCGCATATCCAAGCCGTCGCAGCTCGGCGTTCAGCGCCGCCACGTCGCGGCCTCGCATACCGGACTGCAGGTCGCGGAACGGCGGAACGGCGGTATGCAACGACAGCAGCGGCACTTCATCCACTGCGATGAAGCTTGTTCCGGAATCGATGGTTTGTCCGGGCGCGCAACCATAGGCGGTGATGGTGCCCGATTTGGGCGAGGCCACGGTGCGCCCCGTTCCGGTATGGACCGTGACGGTGACGTCTCGAGCATCATCGAACCGGCTTTTCGCCGCAGTGATCGAGCCGGAGGCCGTTGAGGATCGCAACGATTGGGGTATGGCCGGTCGGACCAGCAGGAATCCGCATCCGACGCCTGCCGCCAATGCGATGACTACCAACAGCGCGACGACCGACATGGCCAATGGCTGACGTCGTCGCGTCGCCGGCCGCCGCTTTCCATCCGCATCCGTCCGTCGGTTCCGAACATGCGACCATGCTCTGACGGGTGTTTTGCCGCCCGCCATCACAATGCCCCACATTGTTCGATGATGGCCGCTTTGCGTTTGTCGTAGGCGGGATTGTCCTTGAGGGCGTATTTGCCGATCAGGTCATCGAAGCTCGTTCCGCCGGATTCGCCCATCGTCGCCAGCTCGTCGTAGGCGTCGGCGGTCACGGAGTCGTCCACGATGCCGTGTTTTTTCAGGCAGGCCAGTGTCTTGTCGTTCTGCTGGCGCGCGAGTTGGTCGTTATCGACGTTCTCGGGATTCTCCTTGAGGCTCAGATACAGGTCGACGATGTTCTTGTATTGGGTCTCATTCTGGCAGGCTTCGTCAGCGGCATTGGTGGCGGCAATCTCATCTTCGCTCAAGTTGCGCTTGTCAAGCGCGTTGTCTCCGTAGGACGGGCTGATCGACCCACCGGGGTATCGCGCCTCGCCGGTGTCCACTGTGATGCCTTTCGAGGTCAGGCATTGCGCGTAGCTGGAACCGAGCTGGACCAACTCCTCTTCCGTGATTTTGCCGTCCTCGAGAATCTGGGCGGCTTCAGTGCTACCGGAGTTCTTGATTTTTGCGATTTCGTCCCGATACGACGCGTCCGCGGCGTTGGCGTCCGCATCGCCGCTGATGGCGGACGCCTGGCCCCGTGACGACTGCTCTTGCTTCCGATCTCCTGCCGTGCCGCACGCGCCCAACGATATGCTCAAAGCAAGAACCGTCAGTATTGTCACGATTCGCCGTGGCCGTTGCATCCCGTGGCTTTGATATGTTCCATGCGTCATCGCAGTCCCCCGATCATGAACATCCGGTCATGCCGGACCATCCATCCTGTTGGTTACATGGTTAGTTACATAACTAACTAACCATGTAACCAACAATATCGACCGACACGCAATCGGTCAAATCGTTATAGAAAAGAGACGCACCACGAATATGCGAGACTGTATGGCGCGCACGGATGAGGCATGCGGAGCGACACCTACAGCGAGGCGGCCTGCACCAATCGCTTGGTGTACTCGTCCTGCGGATGGCCCAGCACCTGGTCCGTCGGGCCGACTTCGACCGCGCGCCCGTCGTGCAGGACCAGAATGCGGTCCGCGATGTGCTGCACCACGCCCAGATCGTGGGACACCATGATGATCGCCATATCGGGCTGCGATTCGCGAATCGCGGCGAACGCGTCGAGGATGCGCACCCGCGCGGCCACGTCGATGGCGCTCATCGGCTCGTCGGCGAGCAGCACCTTCGGCCCGTCCACGATGGCGCGGGCGATCGCGGCGCGCTGCGCCTGCCCTCCGGACAGGTCGACAGGGAAACGGTTGGCGAACGTTCCCGGATCGAGGCTCACCATTTCCAGCACTTCGGTCACACGTTCCGCGACGCGTTCCCGTGGCCAATCCGGATGATGCATGCGCAATGGCTCGCCTATGGATCGGCCGATGCGCCATCGCGAATCCAACGAATCGAACGGGCTTTGGAACACCAATCCGGACTGCAGGCGCAGACTGTGCGCCACGTCGCCACGGACCGGCTCGCCGCAGTATTCGACGCTGCCGCCGTCCGCGGATTCGAGCCCCAGCAGCACGCGGGTCAGCGTGGTCTTGCCCGACCCGGAGCCGCCGATCACGGCGAGGCACTCCCCCGCCCGTACATCCGCATCCACGCCGAACAGCGCCTGACGGCGGTCATGTTTCGCGCCATACCATTTGTCGAGGCCGCGGCCGCGCAGCACCATTCCTTCGTTCACGTCAGTCATGGTCCACCTCCTTTTGCGCGGGATTCCGCACGGATTCCCGCCCGGCATCCTGCCCTGCGTGCAACGACAACGCGCGGGCCGACCGGACCAGCCTGTGTCCCGCGTCGGTGCGCGGTTGGTCCAGAAGCGCGTCCGTATCGCCGGATTCCGCGATCCGCCCGCATTCAAGCATATAACAGCGTGTGGTGGCCCTGTTCAGCACCGCGAAATCGTGCGTGATGAACAGCATCGACGCGCCCGACTCGTCCACCAGCGACGTGAGCAGGTCCACAATCTGCCGTTGCGTGATCGAATCCAACGCGGTGGTCGGCTCGTCGGCGATGATCAGCCGCGGCGAAGTGACAAGCGCCGTGGCGATGCCGACACGCTGCCGTTGGCCGCCCGACAGTTCATGCGGGTATTTCACCAGCACGTCCTCGCCGAGGCCGACCTTGGCAAGCACCGCTGTGACGCGTTCCGACCGTTCGGCGAGCGACAGATCGTAATGCAGGTACAGCGGAAGACCGACCTGCTGCGCCACGGTCATCACCGGATTCAACGCGGCGGACGGATTCTGGAACACCATGCCCACGTACCGTCCGCGCAGGTCGGCGACCGCTGCGTCCGACGCGCCGACAATCTGCGTACCACCCAATTCGACGCTGCCCGTCACCTGTGCGGTAGCCGGCAGCAGGCCCATCATGGCGCGGGCGATCATCGATTTGCCGGAACCGGACGAGCCGACCAAGCCGACACGTTCGCCGTCGGCGATGTCCAAATCGACATCATCGACGATCGGCTTGCCGTTGATGGCGATGTTCAGATGACGTATGACGGCGCTCATGCGGCCTCCCTCAACGCGGGATTGGTTAGCGGATCGAGCGCGTCGCGCAACGCGTCGCCGAACAGGTTCAACGCGACCACCACCATCGTGACGACCAGGCCGGGCCATAGGACGGCCATGGGATAGATGCTGATGAATTTCACGGACGTGGACAGCGAATGCCCCCAACTGGGCACGCCGGCTCCGACGCCGACGCCCAGATACGTGAGTCCCGCCTCCGCCAGCAGCGAGGTGCCGGCGCTCATGGACAGCTGCACGCACAATACCGGCAGCGTGTTCGGCACGATATGCGTGAAGAACACACGGACGGAGCTTGCCCCCGACCATAATGCCGATTCGACGTATGCCGAACGTGCGGCGAGCAGTGCGGAGGGCCGCAGGATGCGTGCCAGGTTCAGCCCGTACGCGCAACCGCAGGCAGCCACGACCACTGCTGCGGACGCGCCGAACGGCACAGTGAGGATCAACGCGATCAGTACCGTCGGAATGGAAATCAGCGCGTCGACCACCACCACCGACGTGGACGCGAGCGCACCGGAACGCGATACCATGGCTGCCACCAACAGCAGGCCGATCGCGGCCGCGACGATGACAGTGAGCACGGCGATCATGAGATTCGTGCGGGAGCCGGCCATCAGCCAGCTCAGCACGTCCGCGCCGGTGCCGTCGGTACCCAATAGGTGCGCTGCGGATGGGGAGGCCCACGCGTTGAATCCGTTGGTGTCGAGCAGCGAATACGGCGTCCATACGAGGGACAGTACGGATACGAGCAGCCATGCTCCGATGACGATCAGCGCGTATTTGCCGCCGGCCTTGGCCCAGATGGTCGAAAGCACGGTTTTCATGGTGGCAGTGGATGTCACGTCGATGACGGATCGCATGGGTCTCGACGTAGTTTGCGTGGACGACGCCGGTTGCGAGGATGGTGCGGGTCTCGATGCGTTCATGCTTCCGCCTTTCCCGAAACGACGCCGGAATGTTTCAACCGCGGGTCGAGCGCGCGGTGCGTCAGATCGACCACGAGACCCAGCAGCAGGAAGAACGCGGCCAGCAGGAACAGTTCGCTTTGCACTGCGATCAGGTCGCGGTTGCCGACGTCGGTGACCAGCATGGCGCCAAGACCCGGCAGGGCGAACAGGTTTTCCACCACCATCACGCCGGTGATCATTTGCGCGAAGGTCAGGCCGACCACCGACACCAGTTGCGCAGTGGCCAGACGCAACGCCACGCGCAATACCGCCTGTTTGCGGGTCATGCCGCAGGCCATGGCCATATCCACCGCCTGCGATGAGGCCATATCCCCCACTGCGGCACGCGTGTAGCGCATGATGGACGCGCCGGCTGTGATGCCGGTGGTGAGCGCCGGCAGCAGCAGACAGGACAGGGCCTTTCCCGGCGTGGCCCAGCCGGTGTCGGGGAAGCCTTGCGCGGGCAGCAATCCCAACAGTCCCGTGCCACGGGAGAACAGCAGGATCAGCAGTAGGCCGCCCCACAATGCGGGCACCGCGCCGCCCACGATCGCAATGCCGTGGAACAGGCCGCGCAGCCGCGGATTGCGTGTCAGGACGGCCGCGCAGCCAAGCGGCAGGCCGATCGCCAGCGCGATCAGCAGGCTCAGCACAATCAGAGGGAACGTTACGGCGGCGCGCATGGCGATCTGCCGCGCGACCGGCCGTCCGCCGACTGCGGACACGCCGAGGTCGCCATGCAGCATGCCCGCCATCCAATCGCCATATTGTGCGACGAGCGGCTTGTCCAAGCCGAATTCGGCGCGCAGCGACGCAATGCGTTCGGGGGTGGCGTTCGTGCCGGCGATGACCGCGGCGACGTCTCCCGGCAATACGCGCAGCATCACGAACACCAGCGCGGACAAGCCCACCAAAGCCGCTACGAACAGCGCCAGCCGCTTTCCCACGAATCGCATGGAAATACCGTTCCCTTACTTATTCTTGGAGATCCGCCACAATGGCAGCACCGTCTGGCTGAGCTTGCTGGGGAAGCCCTGCACGTGCTTGTTGACGGCCACCGTCACGCGGTAGCCGAACAGCCAGTCCGCCGGCGCGTCCTCGCTTACGGCCTTCGCCGCCTGCTTCAGGTATTTCGCGCTGTCGGCCTCGTCGGTGGCTTCCAAAGCCTTGGCGTACAGTTTCTGCGCCTGCTTGCCGTCGTAATGGTAGTAGTAGTCCGGCGTGGTCCACTTGTAGAAGTCGTGGCTTTCGGCGTGGTCCACCAATGACAGCTCGTAGTCGCCGTTGGCGTGCACGTTCTGCAGCCATGTGGAGAATTCCACATAGTCGATCTTCAAATCGATGCCGATTTTGGCGAGCTGGCTTTTAAGCTGGTCGCCCAGTTCGGTGCCGTACGTGTTGGCGTAGGTGAGGGTGAGCCGCAACGGCTTGTCGGTGGTATAACCGGCTTCCTTCATGAGTTCCTTGGCCTTGTCCACGTTGTACGGGTACAGGCCGGTCAGGTCCTCGTAACCGGGGTCGACGGACGGGATCGGACCGCCGAGCGCGTAGTCGACGTTGCCTCGGGAGGCGATGATCTCCTTGTGGTTGATGGCGTAGCGGATGGCCTGGCGGACGCGCTTGTCCTTGAGTTTGGCGTTCGTGCAGTTGAAGGCGAGGACGAACTTGTCGCTGCCGTCGGCCGCGGACACCGTGTATGTGCTGGCATCCAATGATTTGGCGAGCGTGGCGTTCACCGGGGAAAGCACGTCGACGTCACCGCTTTTCAGCGCGTTGACGGCTGCGTTGTCGTCGGTGAGGAAGCGGATCACCACGTTCTGGGTGGCGGGCTTGTGTGCGGTTCCCCAATATTTCGGATTGGCTTTGAGCACCATTTTGCTGGCCGAGTCGAAGGATTCGACGGTGTACGGGCCGGAGCCGACCGCTTCGGTTTTCGCGTTGTATTTGGCGTTTTTGTCAAACACGAGGCCAGGACGTCCGGTCAGATACCACAGCAGGTTGGAGTCGGGGGTGGAAAGGGTGAGCTTGACCGTGTTGGCGTCCACCGCTTCGGCCTTGTCGAGGCTGGCCACCTGGTTGGCGTTGTAGTACTGCTTCTCCTTGAGCTGGTTGATGGACCAGGCCACGTCGTCAGCGTCGAGCTTGTCGCCGTTGGAGAAGGTCATGTTCTGGTTGAGATGGAAGGCGTAGGTCTTGCCGTCCTTGGAAATGTCCCAGGATTTCGCGAGGCCCGGCTGCACTTTGTTGTCGGAGTCGCGCGACAGCAGCGCTTCGTAGACGTTGCCGATCAGCACCTGTTCGATGGCCGATCCGGACTGGTGGCGGATGTCGAGGCTGACCGGGGCGAGTTTGAGCCCGATGGTGACGGTGTCGGCTTTAGTTACGCCGGAAGTGTTCGCGTCATCGTTTTTGCCGCGCGTCACTGCAATGGCGACGATCACCGCGACGGCGGCGATGATGGCGATCAACGCGATAAGCCACTTCTTCGGGCCTTGCGATTTCGCGCCGTTCGACGATTTCGCACGCGCGTTTAGCGTGGCGTCGGTGCTTGCCGTGGACTGCGGCTGCTGTTCGTTCTCCTGTTTGGTTGCGTCGGCTTCGCCGTGCGCACCGGTAGGTGACGACATGGGATTTCTCCTCTTCGTATTTTCGATTATGTGTTGTGATTGCGGTTGACCGCCTGCGTGAGGTCGATCACCACGGCCTGATTCTACCGTCCGCCATACCCGCGGCCCGTTCGGATTCGCCCGCAAAGCGCGCGGAGGCTTCGGCCCGGTTATATACTTGACGCAGTCGCGGCAGGTCACAACGAGAAGGACGGTTGATCCATGGCGCATATTCTTTTGGGGGTCACCGGCAGCATCGCCGCGTTCAAGGCCTGCCATCTCGCCTCCGATTGGAGCAAGCAGGGGCATGAGGTGCGTGTGGTGATGACCGCCGCCGCACAGGAGTTCGTCACTCCCCTGACGTTCAGTTCCCTCACCCACACGCCGACACGCACGTCCATGTTCGCCGCCGGACATCGTCCCGGCGCTACGGCCGACGTGGCACCCGGACCGGACGGTCCGCTGCAGATCAGCCACGTGGCCGACGCGAAGTGGGCGAATCTGCTGGCAGTCGCTCCGGCGAGCGCCGATATCATCGCGAAAATCGCCTGCGGCATCGCCGATGACCAGCTGACCAGCACCATACTCGCGTACGACAAGGGACCGAAGATCCTGTGCCCCGCCATGAACGTGCATATGTATGAAAACGCCGTGGCGCAACGCAATCTCAATACCTGCCGTGAGCTCGGTTGGACGATTGTGGAGCCGGAAAGCGGCATGCTGGCCTGCGGCGACGCCGGCAAGGGACGTATGGAGGAGCCGGCACGCATCGAAACGGCGGTGAAAGCGCTGCTGCTTGCGAATCGTCCGGACGGCGAGCTGCCGCTTAAGGGACTTGCCGTGCTCGTCACCGCCGGCCCGACGCAGGAGCCGCTTGATCCGGTGCGGTTCCTCACCAACCATTCCACCGGCAAGATGGGGTATGCCTTGGCCGAACAGGCACGCGATCTGGGCGCGCAGGTGACGCTTGTGTCCGGTCCGGTGGCGTTGGACGCCCCGTATGGCGTGGATGTGGTCGATGTCACGACCGCACGGGATATGTTCGATGTGGTGACGAGCCGTTTCTCGGACACGGACATCACCGTCATGGCCGCGGCCGTCGGCGATTTCCGTCCGGTCGAGCAGGCCCGGGACAAGATCAAGAAGAACGGGCGCAGCGGCATCGAGCTCGAGCTCACGTCGAATCCGGATATTCTGGCTTGGGCCGGCGAGCATAAGCGGCCGGACCAGACATTGTGCGGATTCGCCATGGAGACGCGCGACCTTGAGGCCAACGCGGCGAAGAAGCTTAACGGCAAGCATTGCGACATGCTGGTGGCCAACAATCTGCGCACCCCCGGCGCCGGTTTCGCAGCGGACACGAACGTGGTGACGGTGCTGACGCCGGGCGAAACCGCAGACAGGCCAAGCATCGAACGGTGGAGCAAGATGGGCAAGGACGCACTTGCGAAACGTATTCTTGTCAAGCTCGCAGCCATGCGTGCGGACGGCGAACGGCGCTAACCGCAGCATTTTCAAATCGCAATAACCGTATCAATCGCAATAATCGCAATATTTCAACGGAACTTCCGCAAAACGCGAAGGAGAACGCAACATGCTTCTGATGGCTGTGGATATCGGCAACACGAACGTCGTGATCGGTTTCATCGACGATGGGCGCATCGCGGGCACGTACCGCATCACCACGAAGGCGAACCACACGTCCGACGAATACGGGCTGATGATCACGCAGTTCCTGGCTTTGAGCGGCTACAAGCCGGCGGATGTCGATGATGTGATCATTTCGTCCGTGGTGCCGAAGGTCATGCATTCGTTCCGTGCGAGCATCGTGAAGTTCCTCGACATCGATCCGATGATCGTGGGACCGGGCATCAAAACGGGACTAAACATCCGCATGGACAATCCGCAGAACATGGGCGCGGACTGCATCGCCGACTGCGCGGGCGCGTATTACGAGTATGGCGGGCCGATTCTGGTGGCTGATTTCGGCACGGCCACCACGTTCAACTACGTCACCGCGGACGCGTCGGTGATTTCCGGACTGATCACCACCGGTATCCGCACCGCCGCGGCCGCACTGTGGGAAGGGACGGCGCAGCTGCCGGAAGTGGAGATCACCCGTCCGAAGTCGATTCTGGCGAAGTCCACGAAACCGGCCATGCAGGCGGGCCTGTACTACAACTTCCTCGGCGGCATCGAACGCACGATCGCGCAGTTCCATAAGGAGATCGACGAGGATTTCCGTGTGGTGGCGACGGGCGGATTGAGCCGCGTGTTCGCCGACGACACGAACATGATCGACATTTACGATCCGGACCTGATTTTCAAGGGCATGCGGCACATCTACGACCGCAACGTCCGCTGATTCAAGAGCCAGCGACGGGAACCGGCGATCATAGCCCGGCAATCTGAAAACCGACGGCCTGCGGATAATGCGCTATCCGCAGGCCGCAATCGATTAAACCAATTACACAGACGCTATTGGATGGTGAAGCCCTGGTTGGCTCCGTATTCTTTCAGGTCCTTCTGCCATAGGGCTATGCCGCCCTTAAGTTTGATGCGGTCGGACGATTCGGTGTTCTTCAACGCATCGCCGATGTTGGAGGTGTCGGAGACCTGACCGCCTGCGGCGATGATGTTGAGCCTGTTCTGCTCTTTGCGCAGCAGGCTCGACCATTTGTAGGCCTTGCCCACCGTGGACCGGAAGTCGCTGCGCGCATACACTTCGAACGGCAGATACTGGTATCCGGTCGACACGTTCTCCGCGGCCTGGGACAGCACGCGGTTGTATTCCTGCCCGCCGAAATAGGGCACTTCGATGCCACGGTCATCGGTCACCGTGGTCTTGCTGAGGAATTTCGAGTCGGATAAGGTGTTTTTGTCGGCTGGGAACGCGCCGCCATCCACGCGGGTTGTGATGCCTTTGGCATTGTGGCAGGCGTATTCGATGAAACGGTATGAGGCTTCGGGTTTGCGGGAACGTTGCAGCACGGCAAGGGCCGAACCGCCGTTTTCCGATGTGGTGGCCTTGCCGTCGGGCGTCGGCATCTGGGCCACGCGCCACAGGCCGGCCGCGCCGGGAATGTCGGACATGAGCAGCGAAGGCAGCCATGCGCCGGAGAACAGCGAGGCGACTTTGCCTTGTCCCACGGCCGATTTCCATCGATCCGACCATGACGTGAGGTTTGTTGCCACCAAACCCTCATCGATCATCTTCTGCCAGAATTCGGTGAATTCGCGGGTGCCTTTATCTTCGGTGAGTCTGATGGTCACGTTCTTGCCATCGTTGGACGTGGAGAACGGGCGTCCGCCGGCGAGCCAGATCATCGTGTCGTAGAAGCTGGCGTCGCCGGAATCGGCGGTGATGTACACGCCGATTTTCTTGAGTTTTTTGGCGGCCTCGTAGTAGTCGTCCCATGTGCGGATCTTGGACGCGTCCACGCCAACCTGTTCGAACACGCTGTTGTTATAGAAGAAGGCCATCGGGCCGGAGTCCATGGGAAGCCCGTACACCCGTCCGTTGAGCTGCACCGACGCCCAGGTGCCGGGCGTGTAGAAATCGACATAGCCTTCGGTTCTGCCGGTGATGGGCACGAGCTGGCTGCTGACCGCGTACTGGCGCAATGCGTAATATTCCAGCTGCACCACGTCGGGAATGCCGTAACCGTCTTGGATGGCGTTGTTGAGTTTGTCGTAACCGCTGGTGTTCTTCCAAACCACGCGGATGTCGGGATTGTCTTTTTCGAAGCCGGCGATGACCTGTTTCATGCTCGGCTCCCACGACCATACGGTGATCTGTGTGCGTGTGTCCGTATTGGCCCCGCATGCGGCGGCGCTGGCCGCCATGACGCCCGCGCAGCAGATGGCGATGAGCTGCTTCACCAGTTTCGCCGATTTCAGCACCACGCCCACGGACCTCCGTTTTGTATTTCGCCTGCGATTACCACCATAAGATTATACGGGTCATGCGGAAGCCACGCACAAGCCTGGAAAGGCTCCCCATATCCACCCAAATACGCCGAATGCGGAAGAACCGCTCCGGAAGCGAACTTCCAAAGCGGTTCCCTGCGATATCGCATCGGCGGCTAAGCCGGTACGCAATCAAGCTTCGATGCCGAGCTTGGCGCGTTCCTTCTTGGAATACATGAAGGCCGGCAGCTGACGGCCCTGCTTGAGCCAGGCATGGTATTCGGCGGTGGCCGCGAACTCCACATCGGACGCGGAGTTCAGGCAGGTTTCCACGGAATCCTGGATGACGCCGATGATGAAGCCGACGCCCACCACCTGCATGGCGATGTCGTTGCTGATGCCGAACAGCGAGCAGGCCATCGGGATGAGCAGCAGCGAGCCGCCTGCCACGCCGGACGCGCCGCATGCGCCGAGCGCGGAGACCACGGACAGCAGGATGGCCGCCGGCAGGGAGATCTGGATGCCGAGCGTGTTGGCGGCAGCCATGGCCATGATGGTGATGGTGATGGCCGCGCCGTTCATGTTGATGGTGGCGCCCAGCGGAATGGACACGGAGTACATGTCCTTGTCAAGCTCGAGCTTCTCGCACAGCTGCATGTTGACGGGGATGTTCGCAGCGGAGGAGCGGGTGAAGAACGCGGTCAGGCCGGATTCCTTGAAGCAGCGGTAGACCAGCGGGTACGGGTTGCGGCGCAGGAAGATGAAGATGACGAGCGGGCCGAACACGAGCACCATGAGCAGCATGGTGCCGACGAGCAGGAGCAGCAGGCTGCCGTACTTGGTGAATGCGGACAGGCCGTTGTCGGCCACGTTGGTGAACACGAGGCCCATGATGCCGAACGGGGCGAGGTTGATGACCCAGCGGATCACCTGGGACACGGCGTCGGCCACGTCGGCCATGAACGCTTTGGAGCTTTCGTTGGCGATGGACTTCATAGCGAGTCCGAACAGGCAGGCCCACATCAGGATGCAGATGTAGTTGCCATCGATGATGGCCTGGATCGGATTGGCCACGATGTTGGTCAGCAGCGTCTGGATGACTTCGGAAAGGCCTTGCGGCACCACGTCGGCTTTGGCGGCCTTGCCCAAGGACAGGGTCTGCGGGAATAGACGGGATGTCAGCACGGCCACGACCGCTGCCAGGAACGTGGTGAACAGGTACAGGAACAGCACGGTGCCGAAACGGCGGTCGAGTTTCGACGTGCCCTGCGCAAGGGCGCTGGCCACCAGTACGAACACCAGAATCGGTGCCACGGCCTTCAACGCGGCCACGAACAGGGTGCCGAATTCGCCGATCCAGGTCACGTGGGGCATGGCCAATGCCAGCACGGTGCCGATGATCAGGCCGACGATGATACGGACGATCAGCGATGCGCCGTTGTAGATGTCGGCGACGCCGCGGACGGCTTTCGAGATTTTACCCATGGTTCTCTCTTACTCTCGTGATGCCGGAAACGCTCCGGCAAGTCAACAGAACGCCATGATAATCGGGCGTGTCGGACGAGATAGGGGAATGTCCAAAATCGTGGGTTTCTATAAGCCCGCGCCCAACGGCACATGCGATACGAATCGACGTGGCTCGCCGTTGAGCGGGTCATCGAATCGCAGTTCGCGCGCCACCAATTCCAAGGGTTGCGAGAAGTCGTCGTAAGCGCGCTGCACGATGTCCGGGTAGAAATCGTCGCCAAGAATCGGCAGACCGAGCGAATTCATATGGACGCGGAGCTGATGCGTCTTGCCGGTTCTCGGATGCAATGTGTAGTTCACGAATGGTTTTCCATCGATATGCCACACATCGTCTCCACGTTCGATCAGCGTCTCCGCGTTCGGCATATCAGCGCTTTCGTACGCCTGTAATCGGCCGCGGTCCTTGTTGATGCGCGACCTGCGTACCGTTGGGAACGGCCGATGCCGGTCGACCTGTTCGACTGTTCCGTAGCGCGGACGCTGCGGCGGGGCGAGCGGCGCCATACATTCGTAGGTTTTGACCGCCATGTGATTCTGGAAGAGCATCTGGTACGCGCCGCGCACGGCCGGATCGCGCACGAAGACGACGACGCCCGCGGTCGGACGATCCAGCCGGTGCGCGGGCACGATGTCCGGCTCGCCGCACCGCTCACGCAGGCGGATCAGCGCAGTTTCCCGATACCACATGCCACGTGGTGTCGTGGCCAGGAAATGCGGCTTGTCGATGACGATGATGCGCTCATCCTCATACAGAACCTCATATTCGAAGGGAATGTGAGGCTCCTCGGTCACATACCTGTGCCCGCGCCCGGCATTCGGTCCGTCCTTTGATCCGTTGCCCAGTGCGCTATTCAACGGTGACTGACTTGGCGAGATTGCGCGGCTTGTCCACGTCGTAGTTCTTGAGCTTGGCCATGTCCATGGCGAACAGCTGCAGCGGCACCACGTCCACCAGCGGGCTCATCAGCGTCGGGCATGCGGGACGCCAGAAGACCACGTCGGCGTAACGTTCCACGTCCGGATCGTGTTCCTCGGCCACGGCGATGATGTAGGCGCCACGGGCCTTGACCTCTTCGATGCCGGAGATGACTTTGGAGTGCAGCACGTTGCGGCCGCGCGCCGGCGGCACGATGAATACGACCGGTTCGCCTTCGTCCACCAAAGCGATCGGACCATGTTTCAGTTCGCCCGCGGCGAAGCCTTCGGTGAACGTGTAGGCGATTTCCTTGAGCTTCAACGCGCCTTCCATGGCCACCGGATAGCCCACATGGCGGCCGAGGAACAGGAACGATTTCGCATCCACCATCTGTTCGGCGGCTTCCTGCACGGTCTTGGTCTGGGTGTCGAGAATCCACTGGATCTTGCGGGGCATGTCCTTCAGAGAGTCCAAAGTCTGGGCGATTTCGTCTCGATACATGGCACCCTTGACTTGGGCCAGATACAGGCCGAGCACGTATGCGGCGGTGATCTGCGCCACGAACGCCTTGGTGGAGGCGACCGCCACTTCCGGACCGGCGTGGGTGTAGAGCACCGCGTCGGATTCGCGTGGGATGGACGCGCCCTGCGTGTTGCAGATGGCCAATACCTTGGAGCCCTGTTCACGCGCGTGGCGCAACGCCATCAGCGTGTCCATGGTCTCGCCGGACTGCGAGATGGCCACCACCAACGTTCGAGGGGTGAGGATCGGGTCACGGTAGCGGAATTCGTGGGCGAGTTCCACTTCTACCGGAATGCGCACCCAATGCTCGATGGCGTATTTGGCCACCATGCCCGCATACGCGGCCGTGCCGCAGGCGATGACGATGATCTTGTCGATGGCTTTGAAATCATGCTCGTCGATGCGCACCTCATCGAGGTTGATGCTGCCGTTCTCGTCGAGACGCCCCAGCAGAGTGCGCTGCACGGCGGCCGGATCCTCATGGATCTCCTTGTCCATGAAGGAGTCCCAACCGCCCTTTTCGGCGGCGGACGCATCCCAGTCCACGGTGTAGGTCTTCGGATCGGGCACGATGTTGCCCATGAAGTCGGAGACGACGACCTTGTCTGCGGACACCATCACGGCCTGGTCCTGGTCGATTTCCATGGCGCGCTTGGTGTAGGCCACGAACGCGGCCACGTCGGAGCCGAGGAAGTTCTCGCCTTCGCCAAGACCGACCACCAGCGGCGAATCGTGACGGGCGCCGACCACGATGTCCGGCTGGCGCACATCGGTGGCGAGGATGGTGAACGCGCCTTCCAGCATGCGTGCGAGACGGCGGACGGCCTTGAACAGGTCAGGCTTGCCGGTCTCTTCGATGATCTTGTCGCTGATCTTGCCCAGCAGCTTCGCCGCGACCTCCGTATCGGTTTCGGAAACGAAATGGTAGCCTTCCGTCTGCAGGTCGAGACGCAGCTGGGACGCGTTTTCGATGATGCCGTTGTGGATGATGGCCACTTTGCCGTCACGCGAGGTGTGCGGATGCGCGTTGGTGTCGTTCGGCACGCCGTTGGTGGCCCAACGGGTGTGGCCGATGCCCACGGTGGCTTCCGGCATCGGATCGCGTTCGATGTCCTGCACCAGGTTGGCGAGACGGCCGGCCTTCTTACGCACCGCCACATGGTCCATGCCGGGCGCGGTCAACGCCACGCCGGCCGAATCATATCCACGGTATTCCAATCGCTGAAGACCCTGGAGGCAGACCTCCAAGGGTTTGCCGCACGCGGTCCGAACATTTCCTGCATATCCTACGATTCCACACATAGCTCACCAGTGTATCGGACGGATATGTCACCTGCTCACGGCAAAAACCACTTTCACACAACCCGCCAGCGGGAGAACGGTGGTGCAAGACTTCAGGCTTCTGTTTGGCACGCAATGTACTGTTTCGCCTTTGCAGCATCGTACCCGGGTACTGATTCATCGAAATACTTGCCAAACACGTCCCTGTCCTTGCTCTCGTCGCTGACAATCGCCTTGTAATCCTCCACGGTCATGGATTGCTCGGCGAGTCCGTATTGCTTCAGGCACTTGAGCAACGGCACCACGGGATCCTCGTTGTTGGGGTTGCTACTCATGTCGCCGCGCAGCATATTCATATCCGTGAAATCATTGTCCGCATCGCATTGCTTGACAATGGCATCACCGTCGGCCTCGCTCATTCCCGACGGATACGAGGTTGACATGCCGCCTTGTGAATCGACGGTGACTTCGACATTTTGCTGTTGCGCACAATCGCTGAAATGCTGGCTGAGTTCAAGGAACTCCTGGTCGGTGATCTTGCTGTCCTTGAGTATCTTCTTAGTCAAGGATTGGTGTGCGTTATCGTAGGTGCGTTTGATTTGCTGCGCGTATGGCCCGGTAAACACCGTGCCATCCTGGGCCGTGGCGCTGCTTGATGCGCCGGTAGCGGTACCGGCAGATGAATCGATATGCGTCGCTCCCCCACAACCGGACAGCAACATCAGGCAGCATGCCGCCACGCACACGAAGGTCGTCACACCGGTGTGACGATGCCGCGCGATATTCGAAGTTCCCATGTGCTCTTCTCCTTGCGAATCCTTGTCTCTTCCATTCAGCCGGCCCGCGGCAGTAGGTGCGTGCCACGCTAGTTACGACACACACCCACTACCGACGCCGGGGTGTCAGTTCGACAGATGGGTGTCATCTGGGTGCTCATGCCGGTACACATACTGCGACAGGTCACTGAGCTTGTACCCGTCGTAGCGTTCCATGCATTCCTTTGCGACCCTGTTGTCCTTCTGCGCGTTCGCCCCCGTGTACGGGACCGGTGTCAGCGCACCGTCGGTCAGATCGAAGGTGGGGAAATCGTCTTCGCTTTGAGCCTGTGCGCAGATACAATCCATGACTTTACTTTCCAACGCTGCGATGTCCTTCTCGCTGATTTTGCCGTCTTTGATGAGGTTCCGGGCGAAACCAGTCTGAAGATTGTCGTACATGTCCGCGAACCTGCGGGCGTAGGCGCCTGTGAACACGGTCCCGTCTTCGGCTTTCGCGGTGGTTTGCGACGGGCTCGGAACCGCGTCCTGACGCCCCGTACCGCACGCGACGCATGCCAGACATGCAACAATGATGCCGAAAATCGACACTATGCAGCGAACACGGACGACAATATCAGTCAGCATCGGTTGCCAATCACTTGTACACACGCCAATTCGCCGTGTAGAACTTCAGCGGTTGCCCGTGCGCGTTTGCGTATGACTTTTGATATGTTGGAGCCCACTTGCCGTAAGCTTTCTTCAGCGTTCCATCGTTTAATGAGTACGTCAGCACATGCTGCGAATACACCCCCTGTGCTGTAGCCATGGAATATGTCCAGTACACTACCCCGCGATTCCATACATCTTTTGCGTTCGCAGTACCTGCAAGCCCGGTAGCGAGCAACAACGACGCAGTAACCGCCGCCAATGCCGTTTTAGCTTTTTTCTTCATTGTGGATACTCCTTCTTGTATCTAGGTGACGCCCCGTTGACGCCATGCTTGCATTGTTTCGCGCTTGAGCAGACGATACAAATCCTTGTCGTTAAAATTGCTACAAGGCCCAGGTTGTTGGTTATCGGTTCTTGAAATACCGGAACAAGTCACGTTCACGGGTGATCAGCATCGCCATCGAGGCTCCGGCAAGTACGCCGACGAGTGCCGCCGCCGGAATCCTGGCGAGAATGCCGACAAGCGTCGTCGGCGAGATGATGACGCCTGTTTCCATATGGGTCAACGCCCACACGATCAACGGTGTTGTCACGATTATCGCCGAGCAGCACCACATCAATGTTTCAAGCAACATTTGCAGCCAGAGCGCGATTTTCGGCTCCCCGCAATGCATGGCTGACGCCAGTTCGAGCCGCCGAGCACGCACCGCGGCATATCCTGCGAACAACGCGGCGACGAACATCACAACGGGAGCGAGCGCGCTTTGCCTCCCCCGGAATGTCTTGACGGCATCGAGCTGCGTGCCTTGCGTGCTGTTGAGCTGGCTGATTGTAGGCTGCTGCGAGGCGTCCGATGGCCACGAGGATACCGTGGATTGGAGCAATGACTGCATGGCGTCAGGCACCGGCCAGGCCTTGACCAGGCATTGGTCGAAATCGTCTGCAGCTGCGGGAACCTGGCTAAGCGCCACATAGTCGTAGCTGGTTGATCTGCCGTCATCCGGGTATTGGAACACCCCGGCGACGCGCACCTTGCCGCCGGCACGCAATGCGAGCCGGTCCCCCGCCCGAGCGTGCACAGACCGGGCGGCCTGCGAAGACAGCCAGATGCCGTCGTAGTCTCGTACAGTCAACGTCGCCCCATCGGACCGTGTCGAGGAGGCGAAGACGCCAAGTGCCCCAGTGGTGGCATCGAGCGAGGGGATGCCCGCAGATGGCAGGACGGCGGATGTGACCTTGTCGTTCTTCGACCGTAACGCGCCGGATGCGAGCACCCCGTCCACACTGGACAACCGTTCGCATGCTTCACCGCTGATTCCGCCTTTGAACTCGATGACGTACGTCGACGCGCCCGATGCGATATATCGGTCAACCTGCTGCGCTATTGACCGAATGCTGAACAGGTCGGCAGCAGACAACCCGCCGACCAACGCGGCGAGAATCAACATAAGCATGAACGCATGCGAGGTTCCGGACACGATATCCCGCCATGCTTCGTCCACGACACCACGCAGACGCATACGCCCTGTCTCAGCCGTATCCCGGTCAATGGCAGGCGCAACGGTATCTTGTTCCCGGCTCACTGGTAGTCCCTCAAATCGATGATGTCCGTGCACGCGTCGCGGGTGCGCGGATCATGTGTGGCGACCACGACAATCGCCCCTGATATCGACAACCCGTGCAAGGTTCGGTTCACGCTCGCCGCAGTCGCCAAATCAAGTTGTGCTGTCGGCTCATCCACAAGAAGCAGTCCCGCGTGGGAGGCGACCGCGCGCGCAAGCATCAGCCGCTGAGCTTCGCCACCGGACAGGTCACGGAACTGTTTGGCGGCAAGATGGTCAAGCCCGAACACGCGTAACAGTGACAAAGCGTGCTCTTCGGCTTCGTTCCTGCGGTCCCCGCGAGAAATATAGGGCAGTGCCACATGGTCGATGACTTTCCTACGCGCTACTCCATGAGGATTCTGCAATACCCAGCACACCCGACCGCATGAGACGCGTATGACCTTGCCCTGCGCTGGCTGCTGCCAGCCTGCGACAATGGACAATAGCGTGGATTTGCCCGAACCAGAAGGACCAACCAACGCATAGACGCGCCGGGGATACAGCGTCATGGTGATATGTCTGAACAGCCAGTCGTCCCCGTCGAAACTGTGCCCGACATCGTCAAGCTGGACATGGGCAGACCGCTCATCACAGGAATCGTCCTGAACCGTACTGGTTCCCGCCAATCCTGCAACCGCGGGTCGTATGGACTCGAGCTGGTCTTGCACGCTCATCGGCACGCCTTGCCCGTGCTGGCGGGAACATTGACGGAAGTCAAGGATGCGCCGGATTCCACGCTGACCATCGATTTGCCAAGCTGGGAGGCGACCACATGGACGGCGACCGGCTTGCCGCGCGAAACCACGCATGCCGAATCCGCAGAGACGTCATACATCGCCGCCGGCGGCACCGAGACCACGTTCAGCGTTTTGGCGAGCTTCCAGCGGTACGTAACGTTGATGGTGTTCGAAGCAGTGTCTTGTCCCGTGTCGCTCTGAGATCCTGCGGTATCGGAGGCCTGCCCGGAGGCTGACGGCTGTTGAGCGGCACGGTATTCGTTGCTCGCACCGATGGCGGAGAGCAGGGAGGCGTCGGTGCTGTCCGCTGTCCGATCGGTGATGGTGAACGTCGCTCCATTGACTTCCATGACCCGATCACCTCGCAACATCGAGGAGTCATTGCGCCGGAACGTCGCACGAACCGGTTGGCTGGTAGTCGTCAGCACATCGGCTCCCTGCTCGACATGCCCGCCATATCGGGCCTGGCACTCCTTGACAGTCACCTTCTGTTGGGGCAACCATGCAAACAACGACGTATCGATGCTCCACTGGCGCTCCTGCGTGGCGCTCTGCGTCCCAGCGTGTGCGGCAAGTGCATTGAAGGCTTTCACTGTATCCCACGTCATCACGTCCGAATCCGGGGCCGTATATCCGAGCCGTCTGAGCTCCGCATTGAGCGCCGCGATATCGCCGCCCTTCATGCCACTGGTCATCGTCCGATACGGTGGTGTCCTCAGATACAGCGCGAGTTGGGGTTGTCCGTCAACGGCAATGAACGCGGAGCCTGATTCGATGCTGCTCCCGGACGCGCACTGTCTCAACTCCGTAACTACTCCCCCAACCGGAGCGGCTACGGAACCGGATTCGCTGCGTTCCACCGTGACGGTGACGGAACGCTCGTCATCATATGGTTCCGATTGCACGACGAGCGTGCCCGCGCGCGTAGTCGACTCGAACGCGGCAGGTTCGGGCTCACGGGTGAGCAGGAATCCGCCGCACACGCCGGCCGCCAGCATGACGAGCGCGAGCAGCACGGCCACGGAGACTGACACCGTGTTGCGGCCAGCGTTCCGGTTTCCACCGGTTTTTTGGTGATGCATCCGCATTCTGTGCTCCTTCGTGCAGAATCGAAACGTTATCATTATCGGCGGGGAGGAATCCGCAGGCAAATCCTTGTCGTACAAATACCTACACGGTCGCGATACTGGCACTCACGACAAACATGGCTTTGCGGTACGATTACCCGTTTTTCGTTGACTTTCCGCCGATACGGCACCTCATCTCCCAAGCAAATCATGATTGCGCATCTCACATTTTGGCGCTTTTTTGGAATATCCTGCGGAACGGTTTCCGTGAAACCCATCGTTTGACGCCAATCCGGCGGCGCCGACACAGAGCTATGCTGGTGTATGAATACCGTATTCGAACAAGCACAGAGCCAGGCACCATCATGAGCCAACAGCAGACACCATCCGCGACCGGCAGCGACCAGACGACGGGCACCGTGCAGGTCGTGCTCGTCGACAACGACATCCTGGCGCTGAAGATGCTGCGCGAGATCATGTCCGCGTGGCCGCGCGTCGCCATCACCTGGACCGAACATAACGGCTCGGACGCCTTCGACCACTACCGACAATGCGAATCCGGCATCCGCGATCTGCCGGACCTGTTCATCACCGACATCTCGATGCGCGGCCTGTCGGGCGTCGATATGAGCCGAGCCATCCGCTACACCAACGGCACGATGCCGATACTCGGCATCACTTCATACGAGCCGACCCAGTTCTACCATGATGCCGCCGACGCCGGCATGCAGGCGGTTATCGGCAAGAACGAGCTGTCGGCCCTTAAAAGCATCATCATGGAGGTCGCGGACACCGGCGCTCTCGCCGTCCGACCGCCCTTCGAGGTACCGGGGCGGGCGCATCTGCGCATCCGGCAGGAAGGCCTGCCGTACATCCTCTCGCTGAGTCAGCAGGAAAAGCAGGTGCTCACCATGTGTTCGCACGGATATAGCAACGCCGATATCGCGCAGGTGCTCGACGTTAGCCCGTCGACCATCAACACCTACATCACACGCGCGTCGCGCAAGATGGGCGTGGCCAGCAAACGGGAGGCAGTGGCGTTATGGACGAAAACCATCGGACTGTAGGCGGCTCGCCAATGGCGAACATCAAGACCATGATCGCGCCCCGGACCACGCAGCGGCTGCATCACCATAAGATGCATATCGCCCTATGCCTGGTGGCCACGATACTCATGGCCGCAGTACTGACGTTCCTCCCCGCAACGACACCCACACAGTGGATCATCTGCATCATCGCCTGCTGCTGCCCGCTGGGCATCGCCTTCGCACCGGTACCGATGTCCGTCATCTCATTCGCCGTGGTACTGCTACTGATGTTCACCCCCGGGATATCGCTATCGGATGCCGGCTCCATCATTCACATGCTCACACCGCTGGCCATAGGCACGCTCGCGTATTCGACACCCACCCAATGGTCGGTCTGGGGTCTTGTCACTTCGATCGTCACCTTGCTGCTGGCTTTCGACCCCCGCGAAGCGCTCTCGCAGGGGGACGCGCTCTCCTTCTTCGTGCTGCTCGCCTTGTACATCGTCACGTATGCGATGTGCGCGTCCATCCGCACCATCGCCATCGACGATCGGCAACGGCACCGCGACGCCGAGCTGGAGCTGTTGCAAACACAGCAGGCACATCAGCGGGAAGTCACCAGATTCGCGCAAATGACCCATGACGCGGTCACGGCAAGCCTGTCGAGTATATTCCTGCTCGCGCAACAGCATATTGACATGTTGGACACGGCCGGCAAGACGGCGGATGCGTCAGACGAGGATTGGCGGACCGTCCGGCAGCTCAGCGAGAGCGCCCTTGCCAGTATCCGCTCGGTCATCAGGACCATGAACGCCTCGGACGAACGCCCTGAGGATCATCTGGATGGCGCTTTACACAACCTTCCGCTACCGCAGCGCATCGGCATCGCGATCGAGCAGGGGCAGCATCTGCTGGCCCCGCACCATATGCATGTCGATGTGCATACGTCAGGGCAGATATCATCTCCCGCCTGCACACGGTCAGGCGACGAGGCGGTGACCCTCATCGGGGAGATCTTCACGAATCTGCTGCGGCACGCGTCCCCTGACAGCGCGCCCATGCTCACCATCAGCTACGATGACGACAACATGTCGCTCATGCAGACGAACGCGCTGACGCACAAGAACACGCGCAGACACGGCACAGGCCGGCAATCGCCTGAAGCCTCGCAAGGCCCGGCCGCGAGCGGTGACGCCCTGCCGCGATCACAGAGCGGACTGCTCCTCCACCGTGGCGTCATCGAGTCGCTGGGCGGCGAACTGCGCTTCAACAGCGAGGACGAGACGTGGACGCTCTACGCGCGTATCCCCCTGCACCCCAACGTCTAACCCCAAAGCCTAGGCACAATAGGCTGCTCGGGCACAGCAAGGCCGCTGCGCCCGAGCGTCGTTCAAAATGCTCCTGTCAGGCGACGCACCATGGAAGCCACTTGGGGCATGTCCCCAACAAGACGCTGATACTTGCGGGAGCCGGCGTCGCAAGCGCATCATCATACCGGGCACCGGTGATTCCCGTGGACAGCCCGCAGACACCGACGGCGATGGCAAGGCACATCGCCAATGCCGCACGACTGTCATGGTTGCGGATTGCAACCCCACGAACGATTCGCATCATCAACACCACCTGTTCGTTCATCTTGACACGTGTCACAGCACGTGCTGCAGGAAGTCCTTGAAGCGCGGCTCGCTCGGATGGTCGATGATTTCCGGACCGCCTTGTTCGACGACCACGCCGCCATCCATGAACACCACCTGGTCGGCGACCTCGCGCGCGAAGCCGATCTCATGGGTGACGACCACCATGGTCATGCCTTCCTTGGCGAGGTCGAGCATGACGTTGAGCACTTCGCCGACGAGTTCCGGATCGAGCGCGGATGTCGGTTCGTCGAACAGCATGATCTCCGGCTTCATGGCAAGCGCGCGGGCGATGGCCACGCGCTGCTGCTGGCCGCCGGACAGCTGTGCCGGATAGTAGTCGAGACGCTCCCCCATGCCGACGCGGTTCAGCTCCTGAATGGCGAGTTCGCGAGCTTCCTTCTTGTCCATGTGCTTGACGTGGACCGGAGCCTCCATGACGTTTTCAAGAGCCGTCATGTGCGGGAACAGGTTGAAGCGCTGGAACACCATGCCGAGTTTGGAACGCTGTTCGGCCACTTCCTTGTCGTTCAGGGTCTGCAGCACACGTTCGCCGCCCTTGTCGACGTACTTGTAGCCGATCATTTCGCCGTCGACGTCGATTTCGCCGCCGGTCAGGGTTTCCAGCTGGTTGATCAGACGCAGGAACGTGGATTTGCCGGAACCGGACGGTCCGAGAATCACGGTGACGGTGCCGGGCATGACGGTCATGTTGATGCCTTTGAGCACGTGCAGGTTGCCGAAGGCCTTGTGCACCTGGGTCGCCTTGACGGCGGGAACGATTTCGTTGGTTGTGATTTCGCTCATGGTCATTCCCCTCACGCGGTCATTCCCGCGAACGTGGCTTCGTTCTGCTTGTCGACGTCATCCTTGGGTTCGCCGAAGGTCTTGCCCGGCAGCGGCGTGCGCTTGCCGCGGGCTCCGGCGGGACGGGCGTCGAAGCCCTTGCCGAAGTGCTTTTCAAGTCGCGACTGGATGACCATCAGGATGGAGGTGATGACCAGATACCAGATGCAGGCCACGATCAGCAGCGGAATCGGCTTGTACAGACGGGTCGCGATCGCCGTGGTGGCGAACTGCAGTTCCAGCGTGAACGGCACGGCGTTGACAAGCGACGTGGTCTTCAGCATGCCGATGAACTCGTTGCCGGTCGGCGGGATGATGATGCGCATGGCCTGCGGCAGCACGATGCGACGCATGATGAGCGTGCGCTTCATGCCGAGGGCCTTTGCGGCTTCCGTCTGCCCCGGATCGACGGCCTCGAGGCCGGCGCGCACGATTTCGGCCAGGTAGGCGGCTTCGTTCAGGGCCAAGCCCAGCCATGCGGCGTTGAACGCGGTGATGACAGACTGGGAGTCAATGCTCCAGAATTCGATTGAGGTGAACGGGATGCCCACGCCGATACGCGGCACCAGCACCGCGAACAGACCCCAGAAGACCAGCTGCGTGTACACAGGGGTTCCACGGAAGAACCAGATGTAGAACCAGCTCACGCCGCGCAGCACCGGGTTGATGGATTTGCGCATGACCGCCAGAATGACTGCCAGAATGATGGCGATGACCATCGAGATGACGGTCAGCAGCAGCGTGTACTTGATGCCTTCCAGTACGTTCTCGTTGAACAGGTATTTCCAGACCACATTCCATTCGAAACGCGGATTGGTGACCAAAGCCTGCACCAGCATCGCGGCGAAGAGCGCGACGATGATGGCCGCCACGATCGGACCCGTACGCTTGACAGGCAAGGCTTTAATGCGATTGGGAATATCGAGGCCGTCGCCGTCGACTTGTTTCTTCGCCATGATGCTGTTTCCTTTTTCTATCTATCTGATGAGATCAGTTGAGGTCGGTCGGATTGATCTCAGCCTTGTCGAGAGCGCCGGACTCGACGCCCCAATGCTTGAGGATCTTCATGTACGTGCCGTCATCCATCAGCTTCT